>JBKJMR010000066.1:0-4061 GCA_046596275.1 Bacteroidia bacterium
CGCGCTACACGGTAGCTTGCTGCAATCCCTCACGCAATTAACATCAACATTCATGTTGAGGTGACTAAATGAATAGAATAAACATAAAGAAAAAAATGATCTCAATAAAAAATCTCCACGCATCTGTTGAAGGAAAAGAAATCCTCCGCGGATTAAATCTTGAAGTAAAAGCAGGCGAAGTACACGCCATCATGGGACCGAATGGTTCCGGAAAAAGCACACTTGCTTCCGTACTTGCAGGAAAATCGGAATACGAAGTAACTGCAGGCGAAGTTCGCTTCAACGGCAAAGATCTCCTCGACATGTCGCCCGAAGATCGTGCGCGTGAAGGTGTGTTTCTTGCGTTTCAATACCCGGTGGAAATTCCGGGAGTGAGCAACATCAACTTCCTGAAAACGGCGATCAATGAGATCCGCACCTACAAAGGACTCGGACCAATTGAGCCGAAAGAATTTCTTGCGATGGTGAAAGAGAAACAGAAGCTGGTAGAGCTCGATGGAAAATTAACCGGTCGTTCTGTCAATGAAGGATTTTCCGGCGGAGAAAAAAAACGCAATGAGATTTTCCAAATGGCGATGTTAGAACCGACGTTAGGAATATTGGATGAAACAGATTCAGGACTTGATATTGATGCATTGCGTATTGTAGCAAATGGTGTGAATAAATTACGTAGTGAAAATCGTGCGTTTATTGTGGTCACTCACTACCAGCGTTTGCTCGATTATATCACGCCTGATTTTGTGCATGTTTTATACAATGGAAAAATTGTAAAAACAGGTCCGAAAGAATTAGCATTGGAGCTCGAAGAAAAAGGATATGACTGGTTGAAAACTGAATCTGTTGAAGCATAAAATTATGAACGCAACAGAAACAATGACATTCAAAGATCAGCTGCTCGCACATTTCGAGCAGCAGCTTTCTACTTTATACGGTCAGAAAGAATTGCGACAGGACGCTGCGAAAATTTTCGAAGAGCAGGGATTTCCAACGCGCAAATGGGAAGATTACAAATACATCAACCCGGAATCCGTTCTGAAAAAAGGTTTTGGTTTCCGCACCGATATGATGCGTGGCGTAACTGCTGCTGATATTGCACAATTTACCCTGGTAAAAGATTCGGTTGTGCTTGTTATCGTGAATGGCGTTTTTGTTCCTGAACTTTCTGTTACTGGTAATCTTCCGAAAGGAATAACAGTCACAGGAATTGCAGAAGCTGTTCAGTCAAATGAAACCGCTAAAAAACATTTTGGTAAATACGCCATTTCAAAAGCTGATCCGTTCATTGCACTAAATACAGCGTTGAATATCGGCGGCGTATTTATCCATATCGAAAAGAAAGCCATTAGCACAACACCGATTCAAGTGTTGCATATTTCAGATAATGAAGTTGCTTCTATCTTTCAACCAAGGAACTTAATTGTCGCGGAAGATTTTTGTGAAGCTGTTGTTATTGAATCGTACGAATCAATTGGTCCGGTAAAATCATTTACCAACGCGGTGACAGAAGTTTACGTAGCGCCGAATGCTAAGCTGGATCATTATCGCATACAAACAGAAAGTGAAGTTGCGCAACAAATGAATACGCTGAATGCTGCTGTGTGTGGAAATTCACTTTACAATACTTACACATTCACCCTCGGCGGAAATTTCGTTCGCAATAACCTGAACATCCTTTTCACTGAGAAAAACGGTGAAGCACATTTATTCGGCTTGTACCCGATAAACGGAACACAGATTGTCGATAATCACACTGTGGTTGATCATGCGGTTCCGAATTGCATGAGCAATGAATTGTACAAAGGTGTGATTGATGATAAGGCGATTGCGGTGTTCAACGGAAAAATATTTGTGCGCCAGGATGCTCAAAAGACAAATGCATTCCAGACGAACAGAAATATTCTGCTGAGTGATGACGCAACAATAAATACAAAACCGCAATTAGAAATTTACGCCGACGATGTAAAATGTTCGCACGGAACATCGACCGGAAAAGTAAATGAAGAAGCGATGTTCTATTTACAGGCGCGTGGCATCGGGAAAGAAAGCGCGCGTGCATTGTTGATCCGGGCATTCGCAGAAGAAGTGGTTGATCATGTGAAAATAGAAGAATTAAGAAATTACATCGACAGCAGAATTGACAGGATATTGAAATAATGAATCATTCGGAACTTCAGCTTCTTCGTTACGATTACTTTGAGCAGTATAAAAAAGAACTCGAAGTAAATCTGTTTCACTCTTTTTCAGAGCTGGAGGAAAATGAAGAGCCGATTGGAAAGATTAATTATTATCTCGCAAGCGCAGCTACGTATTCATCAAACATCGCAGGAAATTCTGTCGATTTTGATTCGTATTTCAAGAACAAAACATTTAATCTCAGCAATGATTCTGTAGAAGTTTCCGGGATTGATGATTTAATTGCAGCATACGTTTTTGCGCAGGAGAATGAAATTTCATCTAAAGCAATTCTTCAGTTGCATAAAGTTTTCGGGAAGGATATCATTCCGTCAAAAAAAGATCTCGGCGTAGTTCGTAAAACAAAAGCTGCAATCAGCAATAACGGAAAGATTGTTTATTCCGCAATCGAACCGGAAAATGCAGAAGAAGAATTAAGAAAGCTCTTTCTTGATATTAAATTTCTCAGCAACGAAAAACTTTCAATTGAAGAAACGTTTTATTTCGCTTCAATGATCCATCTTGTATTCGTAAATATTCATCCGTTCACAGATGGAAATGGTCGCACAACACGTTTGCTTGAGAAATGGTTTCTCGCCGCTAAGCTCGGACAAAAAGGCTGGGCAATTCCATCTGAAAAAAAATATTTTGAAAACCGGGAAGACTATTATACAAACCTTCAGCTCGGCAAAAATTATAGTGAAGTAGATTATTCGCTCAGCGTTCCATTTTTATTAATGCTTCCACAAAGTCTTGCCAAATGGTAAAATCTGAAAATATAGAAGCACTGACTTACGACGTTGAAAAATATCGTGCAGACTTTCCTATTCTTTCGCAGAAGGTAAATGGCAAGCCGTTGGTTTATTTTGACAATGGCGCCACCACACAAAAGCCACAAGCCGTTATTGATTCCATCGTCGATTATTATTCGCGCTACAATGCAAATATTCATCGCGGTGTTCATCATCTCAGCCAGGTTGCATCGAAAGCGTATGAAGATGCGCGTGCAACAATTCAAAAACATATCGGCGCAGCTTCACCAAATGAAATTGTTTTTACACGCGGTACAACCGAAAGCATCAATCTTGTTGCGTGGTCGTTTCTAAGAAATCGTTTGACACCAGGCGATGAAGTGCTTGTCACCGAAATGGAACATCATTCCAATATTCTTCCCTGGCAAATGATCTGTGAAGAAAAAGGTGCCGTGCTTCGTGTCCTTCCAATCAATGAAAACGGTGAGCTGGAAATTGCCCACTTGCAAAAGCTGCTTTCACCCAAAACAAAATTTTTCGCTTTCACACATGTTTCTAATACGATGGGAACGATCAACCCCGTGAAAGAAATGATTGCGCTTGCACATGCTGCAAACATTCCTGTACTGATCGACGGTGCGCAGGCAATTCCGCACATGCCTGTAAATGTAAAAGAGCTGGATTGTGATTTTTATTGTTTCTCCGCGCACAAAATTTACGGTCCGACCGGAATCGGTGCGCTTTATGTGAAAGAAGAAATTTTAAATGAAATGCTTCCGTATCAAACCGGTGGCGGAACGATCAAAACCGTTTCATTTGCAAAAACAGTTTACGTTGAAGGTCCGCTGAAATTTGAAGCAGGCACACCGAACATCGAAGGAACAATTGCATTTGCCAAAGCGATCGATTATGTAAATGCGATCGGGATGTCAACTATTCTGGCGCATGAGCATGAGCTGTTAGTTTATGCAACAGAAAAACTGCTCACCATCCCCGGATTAAAAATCATCGGCACTGCAAAAGAAAAAGCCGGCGTTGTTTCTTTTTCATTTACAAATATTCACCCGTTCGATATCGGAACTATTCTTGACCAGCAGGGAATCGCTGTTCGCACAGGCCATCATTGCACACAACCGC
>JBKJMR010000327.1:0-3457 GCA_046596275.1 Bacteroidia bacterium
GATTGCGAATAATTTAGTGGATGTTCATTCGCAGCATGAGACATTGACGCTGAATGAATCTTCCTTTCAATTAGAAGCAGTTGATGCTGTTGCAGGTTCAGACGAATTGCTTGTGGAATACAAATCAACCTTTAAAAGCTTTCGTAAGATTTCTGAGCAGCTGCGTGATCTCAACGAAAAAGAAGCGAAGGCAAAAAAAGATCTCGACTATTTCAATTTTCAATTTGAAGAGCTGAATGCTGCTCAATTGAAAAAAGATCAGCAGCCGGAATTAGAAGCTGAATTGCAAACCCTGGAAAATGCGGAAGCAATCAAAAGCGGACTTTCTAAATCAGCATTCACATTGGATGGCGCGGAAGAAAGTATGCTTGCGGCATTGACAGAAATCAAAAATACATTAGCACAGCTTGCGAAATTTAATCCGCAGGTTGCAACATTGAGCGAACGGATCAACAGCGCGCATATTGAATTGAAAGATATTGCATCGGAGCTGGAATCGCTTAACGATGAAATAGTGCACGATCCGAAACGTATTGATGAAGTGCAGGAGCGATTGGATGTAATTTATCGCTTGCAGCAGAAGCACAGCGTAAAAACCATTGAAGAGCTGATTGTTTTGCGCGATGAATTAGAAAAGAAAATTTCTGACATCGGTTCGCTTGAAGCGCAGATCAAAACAATGGAAGCGGAGCAAGCGAAATTAAATTCCAGGGTGCTTGATCTTGCCGGTAAACTTTCAAAGAAACGTACAACTGCTGCACCGAAGCTCGCGAAAGAAGTAAAAGAAACATTGCAGCAATTAGGAATGCCGAATGCCGAATTAAATGTGCAGATAGACAAGCTCGAATCGCCAACCACAAGCGGCATGGACAAAATAACTTTCCTTTTCTCCGCGAATAAAGGAAGCGCACCACAGCAATTAAATAAAGTTGCTTCCGGAGGAGAATTATCGCGACTGATGCTGAGCTTAAAATCGCTGCTTGCAAAACATACTTCGCTGCCAACAATTATTTTTGATGAAATTGATTCCGGAATCTCGGGTGATGTTGCTGCAAAAACCGGCTTGATCCTGGAACAAATGGCAGGCACGATGCAAGTGCTTACAATTACACATCTGCCTCAGGTTGCGAGCAAAGGAAAATCGCATTTATTCGTTTATAAAGAAGAAGGCGGAAAGCGGACGGTGACTAAGATAAAGACGCTGAGCAAAGATGAACGCGTGCAGGAAATTGCGAAGATGCTGAGCGCAGGGAAAGTGGGCGAGGCGGCGATTAAGAATGCGAAGGAGTTGCTGAAGGTTTAAAAGTTTCAGGTTCTGAGTTTCGGGTTTTGGGTTTTTTAATTTTGTTTTCCCGCGTTTCTCCGCGCCCCCGTGCCTCCGCGTTAAAAGGGTGCTATGGAAATTTTTCATTTCCACTTTTCCACCAGCGCTCACAAAGTTCACTGAAAGGCCACCGAGATTTTCTGGCACATAATTTTCATTAGCAATAGCAGATTAAATCTACTCGTTATGAGAATTTTAGCTTTTCCGATTATTTTATTGTCTGTACTATTTGTTTTTCAATCGCAGATAAGCCACAGAAAAACTCCTACCACGGGTTACCCGTATGCGCTCAAAGAAATTGAGATCACCTCGCAGCGACAGGTGCTGACGATGATGTACATGCATGAAAAAGCGCAGAAGGAAAACGGTAAAACGATTTTGCTTTTACACGGAAAGAATTTCACCGGCGCGTACTGGGGAGAGGTGATGAAAAAATTACTTGCCCAAGGGTATAACGTTGTTGCGCCTGATCAAATCGGATTTGGCGAATCAGCTTTGCCGGAAAATTACCAGTACTCATTTCAACAGCTGGCAAAGAACACAAAAGAGCTGCTCGACTCGCTGAGGATTAAAAAGGTAGTTGTGCTCGGACATTCCATGGGTGGAATGCTTGCCACACGATTTGCATTAATGTACCCCGAAACTGTGTCGCAATTGATCCTGGAAAATCCGATTGGGTTGGAAGACTGGAAGCTGATGGCGCCATATACTTCTGTTGACGATGAGTATAAAAAGGAATTGGGCAAAACAAAAGAGTCGGTGAAGAACTATTTTATGGCGAATTATTTCCACAATGAATGGAAAGAAGAATACAACTCCTTACTTGCTTCTGCAACAACGACAATCGGAACAGCAGATTATTCTAAAACTGCCTGGAGCATGGCGCTGACTTCTGATATGGTTTTTAATCAGCCGGTGTTGTATGAATTCAGCGAGCTGAAAGTTCCGACAGTGCTGATCATCGGGCAGAAAGATCGTACTGCTATCGGGAAGGATAAAGTGAGTAAGGAGAAAGCGGCTGAAATGGGAAATTATCCTGCGCTTGGAAAAGCAACAAAAGATAAAATTCCAAATGCTGTTTTAATTGAGATGCCTGATGCCGGACATATTCCGCATATTGAACAGACAGAATTTTTTATGTCTCATTTGCTGAATGCTTTGGAGAAATAAAATAATTTGGAAATTTGAAACAGGGAATTGAATTATTTGTATTTCTTAATTCCAAGAAGCATTCGCATCTGGTCATTAACATCGACCACTTTTCCCGGTGGTTTATTGTTTACTAAAAGCGCTTCGAATTCTGCGCGGTTGTAAACAGCAAAAGGCTTTTTCTTTTTTACCAGGATTTTTGTTGTTGCGTTATAGATTTGCTCATAATGTCCGGCTAAAGCCCAATTTGTCTTTTGGGCAATAGCTTCGGAAGCATGAATAGAATATTCACCAATGCGCTGTTTTATATCCTGAAGTTCCTGCATTTTAAGTTTTATTATCATCGGGCTAAACTTTACTGAATCGAGGTAGAATTGATCGCGCATTTTATAAAACTCGCAAAACATCAACACTTCCTGGGCGTCGTAAACTTTTTTAAAAGCTGCAACGGAATCAACTATGCGTTGATAACCCGGCATTTCGCGCAAGAGTGAATCGCGATCGTAAATGGCGATTGTTTTAGAAGGGGAAGAGGATGTATTAATATTTCTCTTTTCATCGAAGGAAGAAAGCAGGAAGAAAAGTGAAAGCGTGACAGCTATAAGGGGTAAACGCATATCGCTAAATTAATAAATTTTTGTGCTGCATCTTTTTAAGTTTCAGCTGACAATAGAAGATACAATTTCTCCAAATAGCCCCGGTAGTAATGGAAAGCCCGCACCCTGAAGGGACATCCTTCATGTCTCCTTCAGGGGAGGACTTGCAATGCCCGCCTGCGCCGCGCTTGCATGTGCTTTGGCCGGCAGGGATAACGGGAAGCAATGCTAATAAACAGCAGCATGCCAATGCTCTTCCATCTTTTAACCTTAATGGTGATTCTCAATTTTGAATGTTGAATTTTGAATGTTGAATCCCGTTTCTGTTATCTTTGCTTTAACTCAAATCCTAACTCTCACATCGTAATACATAAATCATTTCCCATAT
>JBKJMR010000412.1:0-5519 GCA_046596275.1 Bacteroidia bacterium
CAGGAATTATGATTTATCCAACGAAGCCTTTTGCGCAGTTCGATGTACGATTTGTTTTTTCCTAATCACCTGTCACCTGTCACCTGTCACCTTTTTCACCAATCACTTTATTCAGCAAAAGTCGCAATAGCTGTTTCACCACCTCTTACAACCGTATTTAACGGAACATTTACTTTCGTGCCGATCGGTAAATAAACATCTACACGCGAACCGAATTTGATAAAACCCATTTCGCCGCCCTGCACTGCTGTGTCGCCGACTTTCGAATAATGTACGATACGTTTTGCAAGTGCGCCTGCTACCTGGCGGAAAAGCACTTCGCGACCTTTTTCATCTTTAACAACAACCGTTGTACGCTCATTATCTGTAGAAGATTTCGGATGCCACGCAACAAGATAAAGTCCGGCGTGATATTTCACATACGTTACAATTCCACCGATCGGGTAACGGTTCACATGCACATTCAGCGGCGACATAAAAATGGAAACCTGTAAACGTTTACCATGAAAATATTCCGGCTCTTCTACTTCTTCCACAACAACAACTTTTCCATCAGCCGGAGCAATGATATGTTCTGCGTTAAACGTTGTGTTCCTTGGCGGATTTCTGAAAAATTGCAGGATGATATAAAGCAGGAAAATAGAAAGTGCAACAATAAATCCACTCCAGATGCTGAATCCCGGAAAGATCAGATACATGCCAATATTCATTACTGCAACGAGAATAATCGTCATTGCAATTGTTTGTTTGCCTTCGCGGTGAAATTTCATCTGTATTGGGAAGTTTTAGGGTGCAAAGATAAAAATAAAAGGGGGATGAGTGACAGGTGACAAGTGACAGGTGACAAGGAATTTGTGAAAAATGATTTGCAGTAAGCGTTATTTTTTTACCCGTCACCTGTCACCTGTCACCCGTCACAACTTCCTTCAAAGACAATCCACAATCACCTTACAAGCTTCCTCCAAAACCTTCAGATCAATATTAAGCGGCGGTGCAATTCGTAACGCGTGATCACAAAAGACAAACCAATCTGTAATTACACCTTTTTCAATGCATCGCTGAATAACGGCTTGTACTTTCTGCGCATCCTCCAATACGACTGCATAAAGCAAACCCTTTCCGCGAAGCTCTTTTATTGCAGGATGTTTGAATGTTTCAAGAATAATTTTTTCACGCGATTCAATTCCGTCGATTAAATTTTCTTCGATGATCGTTTCAATAGTTGCAAGCGCGGCGGCACAACAAACAGCATTTCCTCCGAATGTAGTAATATGTCCAAGCACCGGATTTTCTGAAAGCTGCTGCATGTTTTCCCTTGAAGAAACAAATGCACCGATCGGAAGACCGCCACCTAAACCTTTTGCAAAAACAACGATATCCGGAATTGCATTGCTGTGCTGGAAGCCGAACATTTTTCCTGTTCTTCCGAAACCGGTTTGAATCTCATCGAAAATTAAAAGCGTTCCTGTTTCATCACAACGTTTGCGAATTGCCTCTAAAAAATCTGTGGAAGGAACAATTGCTCCTGCTTCTCCCTGCACAGGTTCAACAACAACACAGGCAACCGCAGAAGTTATTTTTTTTAAATCTTCAAAATGATTGTAACGCAGCAATGAAGTTCCGGGAAGCAGCGGACGAAAAGCTGTTTTGAAATATTCACTTCCCATAATGCTGAGCGCGCCGTGTGTGCTTCCGTGGTACGCATTTTCAAAAGACATCATTTCACCACGACCGGTAATTCGTTTTGCAAGCTTCAATGCACCTTCAATTGCTTCAGCACCGGAATTAGTGAAGTAAGATGAATTTAATGTTGGTGGAAGCAGCTGCGCAATTTTCTCCGCCAGCTTTACCTGTGGTGCCTGGATAAATTCGCCATACACCATCACGTGCATGTATTTGTCCAACTGATCGTGAATTGCTTTAATAACTTTCGGATGACGGTGTCCAACATTGCTGACCGAAATTCCTGAAATTAAATCGACGTATTTTTTTCCGTCCACATCAAAAAGAAAATCGCCTTCAGCAAGCACAATTTCTAAGGCAAGTGGTGACGGACTGGTTTGTGCAAGGTGATCGAGGAAAAGCTGCCGGTGGGAGATCATGCAGTAAAAGTAAGTAGAACATTACCTTTTACGGACTTGCAGGGTTTTGTTTACGTTTTTAAAATTTAACCCTTGTGATTTAATTCTGTTTTACCTGAATTTTCGTATCTTTCTCATATTAAAGTGCTCAGATTCAGCAGGCAATGAAATTCGGCAGATTTTTATTACTCTTTATTTCTTTTTTATTTATTTCCGTTTTGCTCCCCTCGCAGAACAAAGGCATTGCTATTCCCAAAGTCGAATTGCCGGTTTTGAAATTTGAAGAGAACAAAAATCAATTTGATTCCAGGGTTCTTTATCAATCCGATCTTTCACGCGGAGGCAGATTATATCTTGAGAAAAATTGTTTTACATATTTATTCTGGAACCCCGAACAAGTTGCCGATCTTCATCATCCGCACGATGCAGCTACGGCGGCGGCGATTAAAAGAGACGGTGCAACAATAAATTACCATTGTTTCAAAGCACAGTTTTTAGGTGCGAATCCTGATCCCTATGTTTTTGCACAACATCCAACGGCGTATTACAGGAATTATTTCTTAGGAAAAGATCCCGCTAAATGGGCAAGTGATGTGAAATTATTCAGCGAAGTAAATTATGCTGAGCTGTATCCTTCCATTGACCTGCGTGTTTATAATAATAATTCGAATATTGAATATGATTATATCGTAAATGATGGTGGTGATGTAAATTCAATTCGTGTTCAATATTCAGGGGCAGATAAAATTTATCTTGATAATGGAAATCTTGTCATCGTAACTACGCTCGGAACGATCACAGAACAAAAGCCACAAGCCTATCAAGTGATCGATGGAAGAGATGTTGTGGTGCGTTGTGCATTTCAGCTGAATGGAAATATTGTCAGCTTTAATTTCCCTGACGGTTACGATCATTCTGTTCCGCTGATCATTGATCCGACATTGATTGTTTCCACATTTTCAGGTTCAACCGGCGACAATTGGGGATACACTGCTACCTATGATAACGCAGGAAATATTTATGCAGGCGGTGTAAATCTCAGCACCGGTTATCCTGTAACAGCAGGCGCATTTCAAACCACTTTTGCCGGCGGTGGAAATGGCGGTAATCCTTTTCCATTCGATATTTCATTGACAAAATATAATCCTGCCGGTACTGCATTGTTATATTCTACCTATCTCGGCGGAACGGATAATGAGCAGCCGAATAGCATTGTTGTGGATGTAAATAATAATTTGTGTGTGGTCGGAAGAACTTATTCATTCGACTTTCCTGTTACTGCCGGTGCGTATGATGTAAGCTGGAATGGCGGTGCAGATATTTTTGTTACAAAATTTAATCCGGCCGGAACTGCATTAACCGGTTCAACTTTCATTGGTGGAATAGGGGATGATGGTGTAAATATCAATGCAGATCTTTTTACATGCACCTCGTTGAAATTTAATTATGGTGACGATGGCCGGAGTGATATCAATGCGGATAACAGCGGCAATTGTTATATCGCTTCCAATACGCAGTCGTTTAATTTTCCAACTACTGCAGGTGCGTATCAAACAACTTTCGGCAATGGTTTGCAGGATGGTTGTGTTTTTAAAATGAATAATACACTGACATCGCTTGTGTTCAGCACCTTTTTAGGTGGGAACGGAGACGATGCAGTTTATTCCATCGGACTTACTGCTGCCAATGAAGTATATGTTTCCGGCGGAACGAACAGTTCGAATTTTCCGACTACCGGCAGCGCATTACACACCAATTATATGGGAGGAGTTGCAGATGGCTTCGCAGCGCATTTTGATGCAACAGGTGCTGCTTTGCTGCAATCTACTTTTATCGGAACAAATGCGTATGACCAGGCTTATTTTATTCAGCTTGATGCATCGAATAATGTTTATCTCTATGGTCAGACTTCCGGCATTTACCCGATAACTCCAGGTGTGTACAATGTTCCGAACAGCGGACAATTCATTCACAAATTAAATCCTGTTCTCAGCGCAACTATCTATTCCACTGTTTTCGGATCAGGAGTTCCTTCGCCGAATATTTCACCATCTGCTTTTCTTGTCGACACGTGTGAGAATGTTTACACTTCCGGCTGGGGCGGACAATGTATCGGTATAGGAAACCAGGGAACAACGCAAGGAATGCCCTTTACAGGAAATGCATTTCAAACCACCACTGATGGCTGCGATTTTTATTTTTTCGTACTGAAGAAAAATGCAATTACACTTTGGTACGCTTCTTTTTTCGGAGGTGGTGGTGGATCAGAAGAACATGTGGATGGTGGAACAAGTCGCTTCGACAAACGTGGAATAATTTATCAATCGGTTTGCGCAGGTTGTGCGGGTGGTGCTTTTCCAACCACAGCAGGAGGGTGGTCGCCATCAAATCCCGGTCCTAATTGTAATAATGCAGTTATCAAATTAGATTTTCAATTGGTGAACCTGAGCGCAATCGCGGTAGCTGCTCCTTCGGATACATTGTGCATTGGTTCTGCAATGAACTTTATCAATAATTCAATTGGCGCAGTGAATTACATCTGGGATTTTGGCGATGGCAGTCCGCTGGATACAAATGCAGCGCCATCACATACGTACAATGCGCTCGGTTCATACGTGGTTACGTTGATCGCAATGGATTCTGCAAGTTGTATTCCTTCTGATACAACGCAGATCACAATTGTTGTTATCGGTCCGCCTGTTGTAAATCTCGGTAACGATACTGCAGTGTGCGGCGCAATTAATTTGCAGCTCGACGCAGGAAATCCGGGTTCAACATATGTTTGGTCGACCACTGCAACTTCACAAACTATTAATGCAACCTCACAGGGAAATTATTGGGTGATCGTTGATAATGGATATTGCACAGCTGTGGATTCCATTGATATTATAACTTTTTCTGCGCCCGATTTAGGAAGTGATACAACATTATGCGAAGGATTTCCGGTAACACTCGACGCAGGAAATCCTGGTTCTGATTTTTTATGGAATACAGGCGATACAACACAAACCATTGTTGTAACAACATCGGGAATTTACAGTGTGATATCAAGTTCAGGACCTTGTTCGCAGACGGATAGCATTACTGTGAATTATCTTCCGGCACCGGTTGTTGATCTCGGAAATGATACTGTGATCTGTCCTGGTGAATCATTTACACTTGATGCAGGAAATCCGGGTTGCACATACAATTGGAATACCGGCGAACAAACACAAACTGTTATTGCATCCGGAACATTTACTTATTCCGTAATTGTAACCAACGCCGGATGCGCCGATGCAGATTCCATTTATGTGAGAACATTAGCAGATGTAAATCTTGGTCCCGATAAAAATCTCTGCGACTTTTTATCCATACAAATTTCTGCCGTTGATCTTGACGGTGCAAGCTATTTATGGTCAACCGGTGATACAACTTATTCGATTGATGTTTCGGAAC
>JBKJMR010000494.1:0-7859 GCA_046596275.1 Bacteroidia bacterium
TTGTATCGAAGGCGACAAAGCAATCAACCAAGAAAATTTCCCTCTTGTCAGACTGAGTGGTTTTTTACCAACTACATTATTCATTTTAATGTCAATCTTTCTCTGGTAAAAAATTATATCGAAGGCGACAAACAGCAAGGCGACAAAGCACCATTATCACTCATCCATCGCCCATTCAAAATCCTCCTGCATCAAAGGAAGTTTTTTCAAATCAATCTTTATCAGCTCTACATGCAATGTATCTCCGAAGAAAATTCCTTCGAGATGCAATGTGCTGTCTTTTCTTTCTGTGTAATTCAAATAAGAGAATGCATTTTCACTTTTAATCATCAGCTTCTTGCGAACGGTATCAGTGAATAATTCAAAGCTCATCATCTCATCATTCATCTGCTGAACAATTAAATAATCACGACGATGAATAAACATTCTGCGCCATCGATAAGAATCTGTTGTTAATGGTAAAAGTGTATCGGAGTTTTTTACGAATGTTTTTACTTCGTACGCACCATGCAAGGGCGGACGCGGATCATGATCGTCGTTAAAATTGTTTGTGCGAATGTAAAGGGAAAGCGGATCAAGGATAATTGCTGCGATCAAACAAATTTTTACAGCTAAAATAATGCGTGAATTTCTTTTTGAAAAAACAGGCTGAAATTTTTCCAGCGAAACTGCTTTACCTGTAAAGAAAAATTGAATCAGCTTTTTGCCTTCAGGAATTAGCAGAACAATACAAAGCAGCAATAAGAAAGCAGCATACAGCTTGACAGAAATATTGAATCCGATATTGAGCGTGAGCACATGAAGCATTACAAATAGCGCTACAAGGACTCCCGCAATATACGTGCGACGGAAAAGCAGCAAGATGGCCGGGATAATTTCTGCTATTCCTGAAAACACAACATAAAACCGTGATGTGCCCATGCTGCTCCAGTATAAAAAATCACGCGGCACATTTCCGATCGTGGTGTAAAGCGTGTTCGGTTCGGGAAGATAAAATTGCCATTTGAAAATTTTATTAAATCCGTAGCTGAACAATTGCATCGCGAGGTAATAACGGATGAAGACAAAGAACCAATGATAAAGCTGCAGGTAATTTGCACGGTTTTTATCGAGTAATGTCCATACAAAAGCCAGCAGTAAAGAAATGACAAGCAGGTTCAGCGCATGCAGGTAAAAGCCAATTGTGTCGGATTGAATTTCATAGGTGCAACCCGGACTGAAATTGAAAAATGTTTTTCCTGTAAATGCTGCTAACGATTCAAAAAAAGGCGCGATAAATTTTCCAGGGTCAGGCAAAAATTCGTGCCCGAATGAAAATGATGGAATAAATAAAATGATAAAAAGGAAAGCAAACCGGAAGAAGAACTTTGTAGTGGAAGTCCAGAAAGATGTGGTTGGATCAGGCAACATGCTGTAAAGCTATTTTTTTCCGTTAGAACATTAACAATTTAGTTCCGCTGATTTTTGTAATTTGGTATTCGCAGAAAAAAAAACCCGATGAAAAAGATTTTAGCTTTAATTCTTCCCGCAGTATTCCTTTTTGCAGCAGCTTCGGCACAGACAAAAAGAATCGCGATGCTTTCCCGTGGCGGAAAACTTTCATCCATGAACATGAAAAGCGAAGGAAACTTCGGCGAGACGCCTGAAATGATCAGGAAATACCGCTTGAACTGGGATTCTGCTTACAGAGCCGACAGTATCCGCCTGGCCGACAGCATTAACCGGAAATATATCATACCCAAAGGGCCCGGTGCCAAAAAAAATATGACGCCCAACCGGATGAATCCGACAAAAGCAGGCAACTGGCTGACGAAATCAAAACCTTTTTAATTGATTTTTAATCACTGTTTTCCACCTGTTTGCCCAAATCAACCACCTGCAAGCTCTCCCTGCACAGATCCACGTTTTAACTAATTTTAGCCGCTCGCTGTTTTGTACCTTATTTCAATTTGGCACATGCTTTGAATGTTATCTGTCAAACGCCAATTAACATGAAACGTATCCTCATTTCCCTTTCTCTTTTAGCCTTGATTCCGATCGCCGGTTTCGCTCAAACCGATCCTGTAACGTATCGCAAGGTGAACAATACTGCTTTCAAACGCGGTGAAGAGCTGACCTACCGAATTCACTACGGTGCGGTGAATGCCGGCGTCGCTATCATGTCTGTCGACAATTCAGCAAAGCTTATCGCAGGTCGACCAACTTTGCACGTGATCGGAACCGGAACATCTAAAGGTGCGTTCGACTGGGTTTTTAAAATTCGCGACCGTTACGAATCGTATATCGACGAAGAAGCTTTGATGCCGTGGTTGTTTATCCGCCGCGTTGATGAAGGTGGATATAAGATCAACCAGAATCAATCGTATGATCATTCGCTCGGAAAAGTAAATTCGAACGGAAAATCATTGACCATTCCGAAATATATCCAGGATATGCTCTCTGCTTTTTATTATGCGAGAACGATCGATTTCAGCAAAGCGAAAAAAGGTGATACGTACGCCGTTCAAACATTCGTTGATGATGAAGTTTGGGATTTGAAAATTAAATTCCTTGGAAAAGAAGTAGTGAATTCGGATGTCGGAAAGATCAACTGTTTGAAATTCTGTCCTGTTGTTCAGAAGGGACGCGTATTCAAAAAAGAAGAAGATCTCACACTCTGGATCAGTGACGATGCAAATCACGTTCCGGTGCGTGCGCAGGGAGAAATCCTTATCGGTTCGGTGAAAATGGATTTGATCAAAACATCCGGTTTAGGCACTACTCTGAATATGGTGAAATAATAAAATGACATCTCTCATGCAGCCTGTCGCGAAGAAATTCCGGCAGGCTGTTTTTTTATAGCAATAGCTGCATTCTAATTCCTAATTTTGCAGCTGTCTCCTGAAGTTAAATCTTGTACATTTTCACATGACCGATATCAAGCCTGAAATCCTCGAAACACTTAAAAAGATCAACGAAAAATACAGTGCGCAGGGGCAGGATGCGGGCGCGTTCCTGAAAGGTTTCAGCCATATCAAACCTGTTTCGTATTGGGATTATATCGAAGTGGATACGTTGCTTTCACTGCAGCGTCCGCGTACCGATTTTCCTGATGAAACAATTTTTATCATGTATCACCAGATCACAGAATTGCTGTTGAAGCTGATCGTGCATGAATTAAAACAGATCACCGATTGCGATAAGCCGGAAACTGCTTTTTTCAAAACCAAAATGGAGCGCGTGAATCGTTACGCGGGTGTATTGACACAATCATTCAGCGTGATGCGTGAAGGAATGGATTACGAGCAATACAATGAATTCCGTTTGACATTAGCACCTGCAAGCGGCGTGCAATCAAATCAATTTCGTGTAGTGGAAATTCTCTGCACTGATCTTCCTTACCTCGTCAATTCACGAATGAAGGGAAAGATGAAACCAGATGCAAACATTGATGAGTTGTTTGATGAATTATATTGGAAAGATGCCGGCCTCGATCGCAAGACAGGAAAAAAAACGCAGACACTTCGCAATTTCGAAGAGAAATACCAGGATGAATTAAAAGGTTTGGCGCTGCGTATGCAATCAAAAAATCTGTTGCAGCATTTTAAAGCTATTGAAGAAAAAAGTCCGGGCCAGGAAGAATTAAAAAATGCCCTGAAAGCTTTTGATCATACTTACAATGTGGTATGGCCGCTTGCACATTTGAAAACGGCTGAATATTATTTGAATTTCAAAGGCGAAATGAAAGCAGCAACGGGCGGAAGCGAATGGCAGAAATATTTACATCCTGCATTTCAAAGAAGAATTTTCTTTCCTGAATTGTGGAGTGAAGAGGAATTGAAGGATTGGGGAAATTTCTAAACGGGCAGGTTTTCATACAGGCGGATGATTTCCCTGATATTCATGTGTCAACATTAAAGCACCATTTTTATAGTTATCTAACGGCTGTTCTCTTGTAGACAGCCGTTTTCATTTAGTATATTTGTTAGTGTTGTATCCCCGGTTCGCCGCGCATTCCGGAAGTTGTACAATCAACAAATCTATTTTGATGTTTCCCCGTGTAGTCGTTTTAATTCTTGCTTGTGCATTTTCTTCCTTGAAGATCAGCGCTGCTATTTTGAGCGGACGAATGACGGGAAGTGATGGAAATGCGCTTTCTTATGCAGCGATTTATGTAAAAGGAACTTCACAGGGCACCACCACAAACGACCAGGGATTTTATACGCTCGATCTTCCTGCAGGAAAGTATACAGTCATTTTCCAGGCCACAGGCTATGCACAGAAAATTTTGCAGGTTGATCTTACTTCCGGAAATAACACACTGGACGTAGTTTTAAATCCAACTTCTATCAGCTTGCCCGAAGCAGTGATCAGCGATGGGGAAGATCCTGCTTACCCGATCATTCGTGCTGCAATTAAAAAAAGAAAATTTTATCTGAACCAGGTGGAATCGTATTCGTGCGATGTGTACATCAAAGGTTTGCAGCGAATAACAGAACATCCTGAAAAAATTATGGGAATTGAAGTTGATCCCGATGGTGATATTGATACGGTTTCAGGAATTGTTTATTTATCGGAATCGGTTTCGAGGTTTAATTTCAAACAAACGGATAAGATCAAAGAAGAAATGATCTCGTCGAAAGTGAGCGGGGATAACCAGGCATTTTCCTACAACCGCGCTTCTGATATGATGTTTAATTTTTATGAGAACGTCATCGAGATCGAAGATTTAAGTGAGCGCGGATTTGTTTCGCCGGTTGCGAATGATGCGATGTTGTTTTACCGCTATCGTATGGTAGGAACAATTCTGGAAAATGATTCGATGATCAATAAGATAGAAGTGATACCGCGTCGCAAAGCTGATCCTTGCTTTCGCGGATACATTTACATCATGCAGAATTCCTGGCGTATTCATTCCACGGAATTATATCTTACAAAAGAAGCGCAGATCGATTTCGTAGATACACTGTTGATCAGCCAGACATTCGTTCCGGTGGAAAAAGATATCTGGATGGTGTTCATGAATAAGTTTACGTTCGATTTTGGTTTTATGGGCGTGGAGGGAAATGGATTTTATGTCGGTGTAAACCGGAATTATATTATCGATCCTGATTTTCCGAAAAAGTTTTTTGACAATGAGGAAATGCATGTCAATGATGACGCGAATTTGAAGGATTCAATTTACTGGGGCGATGCGCGACCAATCCCGCTTACCAGTGAAGAAGAGCGTGATTATCATAAGCGCGACAGCATTATGCGCATACGCAGCTCAAAAGAATATCTCGATTCCATGGATCAGCTTGGTAATAAGCCGAAGATCATGGAAATTTTATTCACCGGTTATTTTTATCAGCGTCGATTTAATCAATTCAGCATTGGATTTTCTCCTGTGGTGACAGCATTCAGCTTTAACACCGTCCAGGGAGTTCGTACAGGAATGGATTTCAATATCAGCAAACGTTGGGAAAACAGGAAGGTGCTCAATATAAATCCATCTGCTTCGTATGGATTTTCGAATACACGATTTTATTCCGATGTGGAAATGACGTATGTGTATAAGCCTGCGAAGTTTTCAAGAATTACTGTTGCTGGCGGATCAGCAACGGCGCAATTCAGCAATCGTGATCCGGTTCCTGTTTTTGTAAATACGCTTTACACATTAATTGATAAGCGGAATTATTTGAAGCTGTACGAAAAAAACTATGCGAATGTGGATTGGCATTCAGAGATCGTAAATGGTTTCAGGCTGAATCTTGATTTGGAATATGCACAGCGAAATCCATTAAGAAATACTGCGCCGTATTATTGGGGTCCGTATCCTGAACGGCATTTTACTTCGAATAATCCGCTTGAACCGCAAAATTATAATTCGGATGCATTTACTTCGCACAAATCATTCGAGCTTAATTTACAGGCAACAATCCGTTTCAAGCAGAAATATTACACACGCCCGAATCAAAAAATAATTCTTGGTTCGAAATATCCGATGCTTGGTATTCAATACCGCCGCGGAACAAAAGGAATTTTCGGAAGCGTAACCGATTATGATTTTGTGAAGATGAGCATTCGCGATGAGCTGAATCTTAAATTATTCGGCAAGCTTTCGTATTACGTTGGCGCAGGAAAATATTTGCGAATCGGTTATCTGCCGTTCATGGATTATTATCATTTCCTGGGCAATCAAACCATCTGGTCAACATTTCCAGTGCAGAGCTTTCAACTTTTGCCGTATTATCAATACAGCACCAACGATTGGTATGTGGAAGCGCATGCAGAACATCATTTCGGCGGATTTATCCTGAATAAAATTCCTTTGGTGCGACGATTAAAGCTGACAGAAGTTGTTGGTGTAAACTACCTGAAAACTGATGCAATTTCATCTTATTACGAATTTTATTTCGGCGTTGATAAGTTCGGACTTATTCGTGTTGACTTTGCTTTCGCATATATGCAAAATGCAAAAGTCAGCGCCGGATTACGCATCGGTCTTCGATTACGATAATTGTAAAATAGTATTCTCATGAAAAGAACAACTTTATTTCCGGCCTGGTGCCACCTTATTTTTACTGCAGCTTTTCTTGCGTTGCCCCTTTTGTCTTTCGGTTTTGTCTACCCGACTTTCGATCAGACATTATCCAATGGATTAAAAATAATTGTGTGCGAAAAACCGGGTAATGGATTTGCTGAATTCGAAGTTTGGTATCGCGTGGGCAGCAAAGATGAAAAGCCGGGCACTCGCGGAATGGCGCACATGTTTGAGCACATGATGTTTCGCGGCACAAAAAATTTCTCCGGCGTGCAGATGTTGGAGAAATTAGACAGCGTTGGCGCAAACTGGAATGCTTACACTTCTTACGACAGAACAGTTTACCACGAATACCTTCCGACGAGCGCAATCGAAATGGCAATGATGCTCGAAGCGGATCGAATGGTGAACCTGAAGGTAACGCAGGATATTCTGAATACAGAACGTGAAGTGGTAGGTGAAGAATACCGCAACGGCATGAGCAACTGGTACAGGAAGATGGTGCAGGACCGTTATGCATTTTTATATCCTACAAATCATCCGTACGAAGTTGATGTGATCGGAAACCTGGATGAGATCACAGCGTTCACTGCATCGCAATGCATGGCTTTCTATGATAAGTATTATAGTCCGAACAATGCGTTTATCGTGATTGTCGGTGATGTAAAGCATGAAGAAATGTTTGCGCTTGCGAAAAAATATTTTGGTGGCATCACGAAACAATTACCGGCTGTAGTAGCAGGCGATTCTCCCGACCTGATGACTTCACATGTGAAAACAACGGAGATGGAATTAAATTTTCCATTGCAGGATTATTGCTATTCATTTCCACAGCCTCCTGTTTCGGATAAAGATTTTTTCGCGTTTGATATGCTGATGTCGCTTTTCTTCAGTGATGAAAATTCTATTTTGAATGAGCGCCTTGTAAAAAAAGAACACAGCGCATTTGCCGTTGTTCAATCGAATGAAACATGGAGCTTATATCCTTCGCGCACACAATTCGATGTATTCATGGCGCCGCAACCGGGAAATATCAAAGTGAAAAAAGCGATCAGGGAAGAAATGGATAATGTAATTGCAAACGGATTGCCACAAGAAAAAATCGATGATTACATTTCCAATTTCGAAGCGGATGAAATTATGGGCGCTTATTCTTCCTCCGACATTGCGGCGCAGCTCGGAAATTCAGAATATTATTTTCATGATTATCACCGCGCAGAAACTATGGTTGAAAATTATAAAACAGTAACGCAGGAAGATATCAAACGCGTAGCTGCATTGTATTTTTCTCCTGAACATATCGACATGATCAATATTAAGCCGGCTAACTAGTATCAAATTCACCTGTTGAAAC
>JBKJMR010000505.1:0-2572 GCA_046596275.1 Bacteroidia bacterium
ATTGATTTCGTCCACATCTTTTTTATTCTCAACGCAAAGAATTACTTCTTTAATTCCCGCGCGTTTTGCTGCCAGAATTTTTTCGCGGATTCCTCCTACTGCCAATACTCTTCCGCGTAACGTAATTTCGCCTGTCATGGCAAGATTCTTTTTCACCTTACGTTGCGTGAATGCAGATGCAAGCGCAGTTAACATTGCGATACCCGCAGAAGGACCATCTTTCGGTGTTGCGCCTTCCGGAACGTGTACGTGCACATTGTAATGATCGAACAGCTCCGGGTTTAATCCGAGCACATCGCTGTGGCCGCGTAAATATTCTAATGCAATTATCGCAGACTCTTTCATTACATCACCCAAATTTCCGGTGAGCGTTAATTTTCCTTTTCCTCGGCTGATGCTGGTCTCGATGAATAAAATATCACCGCCGACCTGTGTCCATGCAAGACCTGTTACAACTCCTGCAACATCATTTCCCTGGTAACGGTCTTTTCCGTGCGCCGGTCCGAGAATTTTCTGAAGATCCTCAACGGTAGGTTTCGCTTTATATTTTTTTCCCATCGCGATATTCTTCACGGCGTAACGTACAACTTTTCCAATCTTCTTCTCAATGTTACGCACACCGGATTCGCGGGTGTAATTCTCAATGATAAATTCCAGCACATCGTCGGTGATCGTGAGCTGTGTTTTTTTCACACCATGATCTTCGAGCTGTTTCGGAATCAAATGTCTTCTTGCTATTTCTAATTTCTCTTCCGTGGTATATCCCGAAACTTCGATAATTTCCAAACGGTCACGCAACGCAGGCTGAATAGATCCGAGTGAATTCGCAGTCGCTATGAAAAGCACTTTCGAAAGATCGTAATCGTGCTCCACGAAATTATCGTAAAACGTTCCATTTTGTTCCGGATCTAAAACTTCAAGCAAAGCGGATGATGGATCGCCGTGCCAGTCATTTCCTACTTTATCAATTTCATCGAGGATAAAAACAGGATTTGATGTGCCTGCCTTTTTAATGTTTTGTAAAATTCGTCCCGGCATCGCGCCGATATACGTTTTGCGGTGACCACGAACTTCAGATTCATCTTTTAATCCGCCAAGCGACATGCGCACATATTTTCTTCCAAGCGCTTCTGCAACCGATTTTCCCAATGAAGTTTTACCAACGCCGGGAGGCCCGTACAAACAAAGGATCGGTGCTTTCATATCGCCTTTTAATTTCAATACAGCGAGATGTTCCAAAATTCTTTCCTTCACTTTTTCCAAACCGAAATGATCGCGATCGAGAATTTTTTGTGCTTTATTTAAATCAAAAAGATCTTCTGAATATTCATTCCATGGAAGATCAAGAAGCAACTCAAGATAATTCGTTTGCACAGAATGTTCCGCCGCATTCGGATTCATTCGCTCGAGCTTGGCCATGTCTTTAGCAAATGCCGCAGCTACTTCTTTGCTCCATTTTTTTGTTTTCGCGCGCTCTTTCATTTCAATCACTTCCTGCTCATTCGGATTACCACCCAATTCTTCCTGGATGGTTTTCATTTGCTGATGCAGGAAATATTCGCGCTGCTGCTTGTCAATATCAACTTTTACTTTCGACTGAATTTGATTTTTCAGCTCGAGCATTTGAAATTCTTTCGAGAGTAAAGTCAGCACACGGATCGCGCGCTCTTTTACATCGGCAAGCTCAAGGATGGATTGTTTCTCACCTACTTCCGCATTCATATTGGAAGAAATGAAATTGAGCAGGAAAGAATTGCTTTCAATATTTTTAATTGCAATCTGTGCTTCTGTCGGAACCTGCGGATTATTCTGAATAATTTTCAGCGCGGTATCTTTTACAGAAGCGATAATTGCTTTGAATTCCTGGTCGCCCTTTTTAGGATGTGTATCTATGAATGCCGTTACGTTTGCTTTCACATACGGATCGTGCTGCACTTCTTCGCCTAAAATAAAACGGCGTTTGCCCTGGAGGATAACAGTTGTATTTCCATCAGGCATACGCAACATTTTGATGATGAACGCAACAGTTCCGACAACATTCAGATCAGCCATTTGCGGATCTTCAATCGTATCGTTCTTTTGAGCAACTACACCGATGGTTTTATTGCCTTTGTAAGCTTCGCGAATCAGCTTGATGGATTTATCGCGTCCGACAGTAATGGGTATAACAACGCCGGGAAACAAAACAGTATTCCTCAATGGAAGGATCGGAAGAACGGGAGGCAAATCCTCTTTATTCATTTGTTCTTCATCCTCAGAACTCATCAGGGGAATAAACTCAGTTTCCTCATCGGAAATATTACTCATTTCAAAACTTTCGAAGAGATTATTTCTGCTCATAGTAGGTCAATTTGTCAGTACCGCAAAACAGCGGCGTGTTATCACCCCTTCGTCAAATGCTGCACGGCCCTTGAAACGCTATGCGGGGTGGATTTATGGTTATAATGCGGCAATGAACGTGCCATCCGGAACAGCGGGTGAAAACGCTGACTTATTGGCAAAATCCATTGCGATTGGGTTATTTTCTTTGCTTTTCAGTTTTTTTAAATATGGCCTTCAGCATGCCAATTTC
>JBKJMR010000562.1:0-4602 GCA_046596275.1 Bacteroidia bacterium
TCCCCATTAAGCACAAAGCCGTTGATAATTGCATTCGTAAAAAGAATTCGTCCATACACACTTTCCCTGAATAGCTTGCTTTGCGGATTGGGTTTCGAATACAGGTAAAGCGTCATCATTTCCGGGGAATCGCCCGGTGGTATTCCGAAATCAAAAACCAGGCTGCCGTTGGCATTTTCCCATATGTAGGTATAGCGGTTGAGTTCAGACATCTGGTGAAGAATATTTTTCCTGCTGGTTTGTATTTTTTAATGTGAAATGGAATTACTCTTTTATAGTTTCATTCAATCAGTACTGTAAAGGTTGAATGCATATTTTTTTGCGTTCGTTCCGGTTCCTCCGCCGGTAAGCACGAGCTCTGCCTGCTTTATTCCTTGCATCGTGAGCACTGTACTGTATCCGTCGGTTTCCAATTGTTGCAAACGCTTCGCCTGCTCGTATCCTGATACTTTTCTCGCAATGAGTTCATCAGGAATGCTGAAAGAGAAAAATTCACCAGGGACAAGATTGGAGCGTATCGCTGTTGTTTTTCCTCCGCGACTGAGCACAATTTCCGGCGAACCTTCAGTAAGGTTATTAAAGACCTCTATCGCCCGTTTATCTTCCTGCCCTTCCTTTACCAGCATTTCTCTTCCGTTGACAGAAACAATATTGTACCGGTAACCTCTGATAACTTTTACAGGCGGCGAAAAATTCCCGCAGTCATCGCGAAGCTGCATCGTCATCGAAAAATCATACTCAAACGGATGTGAAAAACCGTATGGGCATTGTTGTATGAACAGCCATGGTACTCGCCGCGTTTGTGCGTCGAAGAAATGCGCAGGTTCAAAAAAAACAGCATCGACCGGCGAAGCACTCAAAGACTTGTTGACAAAACTGATTTCCGCTGACATTGGCGATGAGTTATTCAGTTAAAAAATGGCCGGTGGGGTATAGCAAAGAATTGAGAATCCCGCACCGGCCTTTTGAGCGACAGCATTATGCCATCACTACATTTTGAAGTGTGAACTGGAAAGGTTGTGCAGCAGTACCCGCTCCGCCACCGGTCATCACGATGTCAGCACTCGCTACTCCGAGCAGAGAGATTTGTGTGTTGATGGTGGAAAGGATTGCAGAATCCATTAACTGGCCTTCTACCACTTGTGATGCTACACCGATGTACAGCTTCGGAATAAAAATGAAAGCTGCCATTTGTCCTGGAACAACATTTGTTTTTGTTGCGAGCAGCTTACCTGCTTTGTAGATGTTTGCATTGATGCCTCCTGAAGGAAGGTTGTTTCTTACATCAACTTCCGTAACGTAATTCGAAGAGCCGGCCGGAATGAGCTGATCGCCCGAAGTGGTCCGGGCCATTTGAAAAGCATCGCCGGGATTAGCAAGCATCTGTGGTGTGAAGTTGCCATAACTGTCGCTTGCAGAAACGTACATGCTCATCGGGTACTGGAAAGGATGATTGTCGCCCATACCACAGTTCTGAATAACCTGCCAGGCTACTGCGATTTCGGAAAAACCGGGAGCTTCGTTCTTCTGGAAAAGAACAATTTCCGAATTGTTCACATCGTTCGACTGATTGATGAAATTGAGATAAATTACTGAATTGCCCATTGTGTTAAGTTTTGATGAAATGATCCCTACTCTTTTTTGAAGGGCTTTTCGGGTAACGCCCAATTGAAATTTTCAACAAGGCAAAGATGCTGTTCGCGAATGCAAAATATCAGAGCAGAAATACTGCAACGGCGAATACGTAGAAATACTGGTCTGCCAAAATGTGTATAAGGGGCTTGTTCGCAATGGGTTAAGGGCATTTCGTTGAAATCCGAATGAAAAGACTATAAAAAACGACGAACAAATATTCTTTTACAGAAGCTATTTTAATAAAGATCTAAAGTGCTCTTTACGCGCATTTTTTTATGTTATTGTATATATATTTTATATATTGAAATTTTTCCCGTTGGAATAAATAGTACCAGTTGATCAAAAAAGAAATAATCTATTACAAATCCATTATTTACAGTCTCCATAAATTCCTGAAACATGAACGAATCAAAACAAAACGAGCCACAAAATCCCGGCAATAAAGAAGTTCCGAATATTTTGGGAAAAGTAGTCGACCTTCCATTGGCTACAACTGAGATTACCACCTTCCGGGAAAACATTCTCAATCTGCCCGATTATCCTGAAAATGCGAGCAAAACAAAAGCCTGCCACGTTAGACGAATTGACCTCGAAAAAATGCTCAATGAAAGACCGGATATCGATGGCATCCGTTGTTACCTCGGCATGCGAACGGAAACTGTCGGCCCACTGTCAGGGCAATACGTGACTTGCCTCGTAATGGTTGGCACTTACCTGGAGGATGGAATTTATGTTGACAATCTCGGACCGGATAACAATTTAATTTATGAATTTACAACGCCTTGTCCTGATACCTGCGATCCTTCCAGTCCGCTCAACAATTGCTGAGTAACGAGTCATGAAAATACCGAAGTTGTTGCTGGGAATTTCACCGTTCCTGGTGCTTATTCCGCTTGTTGTTTTTTTTCTGAGGTATAAATATTCTTCATCTGCATTGAAATTTTTTGGTGGATACATCCTGCTTTGTTCCATTACAGGATTTCTTTCCTTCGCATTATGGTGGATGAGTATGAACAACCTATGGGTGTTGCCGATCCAAACCACGCTGGAGCTGCCATTGCTCTTTCTCGGATTTTTTTTCGCTATGGACAAACGCAAACCATCGCCGGCTTTTTTTTACAGCCTCATTATTTTATTTGCAGTTTATTCAGTGCTCAACTCAGTTTATCTTCAATCGCTTTACCGTTATAATTCTTATTCACAAACATTCGGTTCATTGCTGATCATCGGGTACAGCATTTTTTATTTTACTAACCTGATCCGTGAAATGAAAACGGATAATCTCTATGCTTACCCGATGTTCTGGATAGCGAGTTCCATATTGCTTTATTATTCGGGATCATTGTTTCTCTACGGCATGGGAAACACCATCTTGAATAAATCGGTGCAAGCCAATAAGTGGATATGGGTTTTTCATGCTTTCCTTGCCGGTGTGCATTATGTACTTATTTCGATCGGATTTTGGCGGACCAAAACGAAATGAATGTGTATCTCCTGCTTATTGCAGGAAGCGAGGCGATGCTGCTCACGGCGGTAGGAATCATCCTTTTTGCATTGGCGTACCAGCGAAAACAAGTCAAACAGCAAAAAGAAAAACAGCATCTGGAACTCATTCACCAGCGCGAGCTCAACGAAGGAAACATTAAAGTGACCGAAGCCGAACGGTTCCGCATTGCTTCCGACCTTCATGATGAGATCGGTCATGCTTTGCTAACGATCCGTATGCAGATTGCTCCGTTTTCTGAAAGCGCCACCAGCAAGAAGCTGATCGATGAAACACTTGCAAAGCTCCGGCGAATCGCTTACGATCTTTATCCGCCGGGACTTGATCTGTTTGGAATTGTTCATGCGCTCAATGACCTGTTCGACCAGGTAGACTTGTCTTCAGATATTCAGATCGAACGGAGTTTTGAAGAAGGAACTTTTCAACTCACACGTGATGCCGAGCTAGCGCTTTATCGCATTGTGCAGGAATTATTAAGCAATACAGTCCGTTATGGCAATGCCGAAACAATTTCATTTCGGATGTCTGCTTCCGGGGAAGATGTGATTTCGACTTATTCGGATAACGGTTGCGGATTTGTGAAGGAAAAAAAATCAGCCGGTTTGGGAATGCTGAACATCGAAAACAGGGCGCTGTCGGCAGGAGGCCACTTTCATTTTCAAACAGCGCCAGGAACAGGTTTCTGCGCAGAAATCATTTTACCCAATGACAAATGAAAGAAACAATACGCATTGCACTCATCGACGATCATTTGCTTTTCAGAAAAGGGATCGAAGCCATTCTCAGAACAATCGGTGATATTTCAATTGTTTATGAATCCGGCAGCGCTCAGGAATTTTTAGATTGGCTTGAAGAAAAAAGTCCGCCGCCGGAAATCGTTCTCCTCGATATCGAAATGCCGGGAATGAACGGATTGGTATTGATGCAAAACCTGCGTGAAAAATATCCGCAGATAAAAGTTATTATTCTTTCCATGCATTTTCGTCATAGTCTCATCGCCGGGCTCGTTGAAAATGGCGCGAACGGTTACCTCTCGAAAAACTGCGAAGAAGCGGAATTATTTAATTCCATTTATACGGTCAAAAGAAGCGGATTCTATTTTAACGAAGCGGTACTGCGCATCATGCACAAAATGGTAACCGGCCCGAGGAAAAAAACGCCTGATGCTACACTCGGATTCGGCATTACAGAAAGAGAAAAGGAAATCCTTCAGCTGATTTGCCGCGAGCATACTGCATCAGAAATTGCTGAAAAACTTTTTCTGAGTGTTCGCACGGTGGAAGGATACCGGAATAACCTTCTTCAGAAATCGGGTGCAAAAAACACTGCAGGACTTATACTGTTTGCGGTGAGGAATAATATTATCGATCCGTGGTTTTGAAAAAAAATACCCGGTCCGGCAAAACGTATAAGTCGCAGGATTTTTTGCATTCATTTACTAAATTTATTCAGTCAGTTTCCTT
>JBKJMR010000580.1:0-4037 GCA_046596275.1 Bacteroidia bacterium
GTGAAATATGTTTATCGTCCGGGTGAATTACATTTTCCCACAGATCAACCTGCGTTAAAAATTCAGTTGATGTATAACCATATACTTTCTCGCAAGCTGCGGACATCTGGATAAGCTTGTATGAAACCATATCAACGGAATAAAGCACTTCATTGATATTATTAAACAGCTTATTGAAATCATCATGTGCGTCCTTCAGCTTTTTTTCGGATAATTTCTTTTCATTGATGTCACTCGTCACTCCATCCAGCCTGAACAATCTCCCTGACTCATCAAGTGTCGGAGTAATCTTTGTTGAGATCCAGCGCACCGTTCCATCCTTATGGCGAATGCGGTAGTCGTGCGCAATGGATTCTCCTTTTACCAATAAAGGAAAGTGATAATCGAGAATGTGTTTGTCTTCTTCAACTGTCAATTCGCGCCATAAACCCGGATTGGAATAAAAATCTTCACTCGGATAACCGTACACTTTTAAACATGCCGGCGACATCTGTAAGGATTTAAAAGATGGTATTCTATTCTTAAAATCTACTCCGACAGAGAAAACAAATTCATTAATATTTTCAAATAGTGTTCTGAGATTATCATGCGCATTTTTTACTTCAGCACTTTCTTTTCTCAGCTTGTCATTCAGCTCGATCATTTCATTTGAGCTTAGCTCTATGGAACGTTCCAGCATGTTACGATCCTTTTCGTAATGATCATATGATTCGCTGATCACTTTCAACAGTGATGAAAATTCGGGTGGCAGATTTTCGGGCGTACCCAAATGTTTCTGAACCTGGCGCAGCAAAAGTTTATTAAGCATGGCTATTTTTCTGTCAGTGTGGTAATCGTCATGGTCTGGTTATGCAACTCACACTTGCTGAAATTGAAAGAAGGAGAAATCTCTCCGTAAGAATAGAATCCGGCAATAGCAGTAGTATTTCCATAAACTGCCCTGATGACTTCTACTTCTTCTTCGATGCGCTGATTCAAAACAAGCTTCCGGCCAACACAGCTGATAAGCAAAGCAAAATCCGGTGAACTGGTTTTTTTATCGATACTATTTTGCGCAGCACACGAAGCGCCTTCAATAAGCCGGTCAAAATTTGCTTTCATCAGTCGCGCATAAGCACCTTCGGGCATGTTACCTGCAAACGTCAGACTTTTATCTTTTTCGTTAACTGATAAAATTGTGCGTACCAAAGAGCCGTTTTCCTCATTCGTGCGTATGCTCAATGGAAACAACAAACCTGATCCCGGAAGCTCTTTCGCATATTCACCGAGGTAAAGCTTATAGATATCAAGCGCAGGTTTCCAATCCAGCTCAAACAAAACATTTTTTTCTGATTTTGTAATTAATCGTTCCGGGCCGAAAGAGTCCCATCCCCCAACACTTCCGTAAGTCATTTCAAGGTCATCGCCATAAAATGCAACTGCGGCAATTCTTCCTTCAATCGGTGATTCGTTTAATCCAACTAATGTTTTTTCAAATCGCGCACCATCACCTGCAAGACCTCCTGTTATGAATGTGGTTTTTGGTAAATAATTCTGCAAGCCAAGCACAAGTTCGCTGCCATTCACTTTTTGTCCATCTGAAATTATCAGTACGTATTTTAAATCAGTAACATCAAGACCGCGGCAAAGTTTAAATCCCGCATCAAAGCTATTCGCTACCTCTTCAATATGGACGCTGGCAGTTTTGATCCAGGTTTTTTCAAAGTAAATAGCAATGACGGAAATTGTATCATCCGCAACCTGGGTATCACAAATTTCTCCCGCAGTCGAATTTAAAAGAATTTCCGCTGCAGGATAATCCGAACGGAGAGAGGCATATACAGCAGGGTTTGATAAGATTTCAGTGCTACCGAATGCAAGAACAAAATTGCAGTTCTTTTCCGGGTCAGAAATATTATCCCTGATGATTTCCCATCCTTTCGAATGAGAAAATTTCTTTTGTTGGATTTTCATAAATGAGAATATTTCCAGAGGTTCTGAAGTAAACCGGGGGACGATTTACAACACTGGATTCTTCCTTAACAAGATACTATTATCTGCCGGATGCGAAAGGATGAAATCTTCCGGATTCATACACATGTAAGATTTTTGCCTTTTTTGCAAATTCGTTTCGGGACGATTTATTGTATATAATTGTCTTGTATCTGAACCTGTAACAAGTACATTTTCTAATTCTCCCCTCTAATGAAGTTTTTTGCTGAGTTTACAGCCGCCTTTTCGGGCAAAAACCGCCGATGGATATTTATCCTGCTTTTTTCAATTGTAGCAACACACTTAATCGCGAGCGCCGGTGGTGGCGGAGGTGGTGGCGGAGGTGATGACGATGGCGGACTTTTCGTTCTTCTCTATTATATTATTTACCTTATTCCGTTCCCATATAATTTTATAACCGTTGGAATAATACTTCTCGTTTATTATTTCGGGAAGAAGAAAGTAAAATCTTTCTCCGGTCTTAATAAAATTGCATCGTTTGACCAGATGGACCAGGCTCCTGCAATTATTCCACCTGAATTTTTACGCCGGAATCATGCTTTTAATGAGCAGCAGTTTTATGCAAAAGTGTATACTGCTTTTATGGAAATTCAAAATGCATGGATGCACCAGGATTTATCTAAAGTCAGGAAATGGATTTCCGATGGTGTGTGGCAGCGTTTTAATACGCAGTTCATCACCATGCAAGCGCTCGGTCAGAAAAACATAATGGATGATATTCAAATAAAAAAAATCGTCATCTCCGATGTGCAGCAGGACGGTGAATATGATATTATTGATGTCGGAATTCATTTCACGATGATGGATAATTTCATCACGGAGAAACATCCGCATTTAAGCACCGAAGGTTATCTTGAGAATGTAGAATACTGGACCTTCCTCCGTAAAAGCGGTGTTGAAGAAAAAGATATTTATCACACACAAAATTGTCCATCCTGCGCTGCGCCACTTCCTGCGAATATGGGTGAAGTAGGGAAGTGTGAAAGTTGCGGTGTGATCACAACACTCGGCGATTATGATTGGGTGCTTTCTGAAATTACACAAGCTGCAGATTATGTAAATGATAATGTGAAGCTGGACAAAAACGGAACGCTCACACAAAAGATCCGTTCTGCAATGCAACGTGATACACATTTCTCCGTGCAGCTGATGGAAGATAAAGCTTCCAATGGTTACATGCAGATCATGTCGGCGCTGGTAACAAAGAAGCCTGAACTTATGCGCAGGTTCGTTGACAACGAATTGTTTGAAGGTCTTAGCACACAAATGAAAAGCGAAGCACCGTTTTCTTTCAATCGCCTTTACCTGAATAATGTGACGCTGATGGATTATTACCAGGATAAAGGAAAAGATAACATGGTCATCGCGTTCAAGCGCACAGCACAAAGAGTAAATGTTGCCGCCGGAAATCTTCACCTTATCGATTACGCACCGTTTACTACCAATGAAATTATGGTCATGTCGCGTGATACCGGTGCAGGAATTCCGAAAGGATCTTTGTATGCGCATAGCTGTCCGAACTGTGCAGGACCTGTTGGCGATACGCTTGATGTAAGCTGCCAGTATTGCGGTGCAGAATTAAACAGCACAAAAAATGAATGGATCATCACACAGCTTTTATCTGCGCATGCGTATGCGGCTATGGCCAGTGAGCAGGAATTTTCTATGGCAACAAATGCACGCGTAAATGATCTCGATCCGCTTTTCAAAGTGCGTGATTATGCGTTGAATAATGTAATGCTTATTGTTGGTGCTGATGGTGTGTTTAACCAGCAGGAAGTTGATTTCACTACACGACTTGCGAAAAAGCTGGGCTATGATAATTCAAAGCTCGCCGGAATGTACGACCTCGCAAAAAATCACCAGCTGACGATTCGTTTGCCGGAAAATAAAAAGGGTGCGACGAAAGTTTACGAGATGATGCTCAAAGCAGCAAGCGCAGATGGAAATATCAGCGCGGAGGAACAGAAAATCCTTGATGATATCCAGGCAAGAATTGCAATCCTCTGTCAGTAGTCATCCGCCGCGGCGGATGACTACTGACA
>JBKJMR010000029.1:0-4475 GCA_046596275.1 Bacteroidia bacterium
CGCCCGACGGATTAGCAGTTGCAGATCCATTCGGACAATTAGAACAGGTTGCAGGCACAGTGGAATAACCTGCAACTACCTGTGTTGGTTGTGTAATGGTGAAGGAAAAGCTGGAAGTACAGCCATTATCCGCAATTATATTCACCGAATACGGACCTGCACAAAGTCCGGTAACAGTTTGTGTAGTTTGTCCGCCCGGACCCCACAAATACGTGAACGGCGAATTACCGGTCGGAACCGCAGTGGCCGTTCCGTTGCAGGCATTGTAACACGTTACGGGAGTTGAATTGACTGTTACTGAGCAAGGCTGTGCCAAAAGAAAAAATGGCGTGAAGCCTGATAATAAAACGAGTAGCGTTTTTTTCACTGTGGGGAGTTTTGTGTTAATTAAAAAATCATGGTCAATAAAACAGATCGGGGCAATTTTTCAGGAATTTCTTCGTCTTAGCAGCGAACCCTATCTTTGCCTGAATGCGGTATTTTATTTTCTTAGTCGTTATACTCATTGCAAGCCAAACAGGTTGCAGAAAAGATCCATTGGATGAAGATCCTTCCGCGATGCTGGAATTTTCTACCGATACCATCGTCTTCGATACCGTATTCACAACTGTTGGTTCCGCAACACGCCAGTTTAAAGTGTATAACCGTGGAAGAAAGGCAGTTAATATAACTTCGATCAAACTGGCAAACGGTAACAGTTCCAATTTTCATATTAATGTGGATGGCGTTCCGACAATCAGCACCGGCGGAATTGTTATTCGCGGCGAAGACAGCATGTACGTTTTTGTGGATGTACAGGTTGACCCGAATAACAGCAACTCACCTTTGATGATTGAAGATTCCATTCAGTTTGAAACGAATGGAAATCGTCAGCATGTAGTTTTAAATGCGGTCGGACAAGATGCTTATTTTCATTACAACACCTATTTGAATTGTAATGAAACGTGGACGAATGATAAGCCACATGTCATTTATGGATTTGCTGTAATTCCGCAAGGTTGCCTGCTTACGATGTTGCCGGGCACGCGGGTTTATCTTCACAAAAACGGAATTCTCGCTGCCGATTCCAGCGCATCATTAAAGGTGCTCGGTGCTGCAGGAAATCCTGTTACCTTCCAGGGCGATCGTTTAGAAGCTGAATATGCTGATGAGCCGGGGCAATGGAATTACATCTGGCTTTCGACGCAGAGTGTAAATAATGTCATCGACTGGGCGGTAATTAAAAACGGGAATGTAGGTGTGCTTTGCGATAGTACGGTTGCATCTTCTCCGAATCCGGCTTTGAAAATTACAAACACCCGCATTTTTAATATGGCACTTGCCGGACTTTTCGGACGAACCACCTGGATCGACGGTGATAACGTTGCCATTTCTGATTGCGCTGATTATTGCGTTGCGATTGCTTACGGCGGCAGATGCACCTTCCGTCATTGCAGCTTTGGTAATTATTGGGACATCAGCTCAAGAACAAACCCGGTTTTGCTTTTGAATAATTGGTATGAAATAACGGATGGCGTAAATAATTACCGTGATCTTACGCAGGCGGATTTTTACAACTGCATTATTTATGGTCCGCTCGAAAATGAATTGGCATTAGATTCAAACGTAAATGCACCGGGACCAATTCAGTTCAATTACTTTTTCAAAAATTGCCTGATCAAAACCAATATCAATACCTCAAGCACTGCGCATTTTCAAAATTGCAGGATCAACCAGGAACCCATTTTCCACGATCCGCGAAATAATGATCTCAACATCAGCATTACTTCCGCTGCAAAAGATTTCGGTGATTTGGTGATTGGTGGATTGATTCCAAGAGATCTTAATAACAATGACAGGATGAACGATACCGCGCCGGATAGTGGTGCGTATGAGTATCAGCCGTAGGGGAAAAAGTTGGTGGTAGGTGGTAAAAGGTTGGTGGTAAAAAGCAAACAATCCTATTACCAAAAGAGATTAAGATCAAAATTTTTCGCCACCAACTTTTTTCCGAACCACTCCTGAGCCTGTCGAAGGACCACCAACTTTTTTCCCCCATTTCAATAAAAGCTCGCGATTGCTTTTAATTCCTCTGCTTTTAAAATCCTGATCTTCCTTCCTTGTGTTTCAATGTATTTATGCTTTTTGAATTCCTGCAATACACGAACAACAGATTCTTTAACGGAGCCAACATAGCTGGCAAGATCCGGGCGCGATAAATTTATCTCTCCTCCTTTACCTTTCACTTTATATTTTTCTCTTAATACCAGCAATCCTAAAGCTACCCTTGATTTTACAGGGTACTGCGCGAAGACAGAAATGTTATTTACCCAAACAGAAAATTCATGGCTGAGTGAAATAAGTAACTTTTGAGAAAGCGCAGGTGAGCGCGATAAAAATTTCATGAAAAACGCAGCAGGAATAAAATCATATGAACATTCCTCCAAAGCTGACGCAGTTACAGGATGCGTCGCACTGCAGATTAACGGTCGATAGCCAAAGATCTCTCCTTGCGTATAGATATACATGATTTGCTTACGACCATCCTGGTTAGCCTGGTAGATTTTGACTTTCCCCTTTTTTAAAAGGTAAACGCCTTTCGGAATTGTGCCTTCCCGGTAAATTATTTTTCCTGCTTTAATTTTTCGTTTTATAATGCTCTTATCCAGTTCGGCTTTATCCGCAGGAGAAATGCTTTCAAAAACATTTGTATTGGCAAAGTAAAATTTGCTGATTTCAAATCCCATATGTCATAAATGTAAGTTACTTGAAAACCGGAAAGAGTGACAAAAGTCACCGTTATTCTTAAACCTGCATTTTACTTTTATCTGCAATGTTTTCTATTGCATTAAAATTACAACAATTCCGAAATTAAAATAAACGGTATGGCACTACTTCTGAGCGACCAGGTTTTAGCATACATAGACGAAGCACTTGACATTGATGATCTTGAAACAATGGGTGATTTTATCAATTCACTCATCAAAGTTGAAAACATGCATGACCGGCAATTAGCTGATGTGCTGCGATACCTGCACGATGATCTTTCAGTTGCCTTTCTAACAGAAAAGGATCGTATGCGCCGCTTCCGTTTAAAATTTGCGCTTGAACATTTTGAAGCTGATTTTGCGGATTTTCTTATTGCTAAGGAGATAGAATCTTTTTCATCCCGGGATTAAATGCCTGACTCACTTTCACTATTAACTGTCCCTGTTTATTATGGTCGAATATTATTTTGAAAAACAATTGATGCCCGAGGAAAATGCCGAGCATTATCTCTTGTTCGCAGTTATTGATAATATGTATTACTGGAAGGTAGAAGGTGCAATGAATACAAATCTTCAATCTGTAAGCATTCAAAATCTTATATCAGGATTTAATTCAGAAGAGATCGGTGAAAATTATAAGAAGCTGAATAAGATCGACATTATTGACTTAAGAAATAAATTAGGCTCCTTTGCTTATTTTATTGAACGTTCTGTAAATGGATTTAAAAGCTATATGATGTGGATAACTCCTGATCCGAATACAACAGAAATTCCGTGGAATATAGCTCTGAATTGACAAAAGTCACCGTTTATGTTTTCTGTTCAAAATATCTTTACACCGGTGTTTGGTTACTGGTTTGGAGACCTTTATCCTGGTGTGAGATAAGGGTCTCCTTTTTAAATCGTTTAATCTATGGAAATTCTTAAGCTTTATTTGTCAGTCATCGCCATTATATTCGCCATCACTATTCCTGTGCTTGGGATATTATTCAAGCTGATAAGTGTGAGGTCAAATACAAAAAATGTAAAGAAAAGATCACACGATCAGATGAGGAACGAATGATTGCGGCTTAATGCCGGCATTACATTGCCAAACATTCCCTGGCACATTTCCTGCATGCTTCCGCACATTTTTGACAATGCTCCATTTGATGATTTGCACATTCATCTCCGCACTCCTTACAAATTTCAGCACATAGCTTACAGATCGCTTTTGACCTGGAGCTGTCATGGCTCATCAATTCAGCGGCAGCACGGCAAATTGCTTCGCATTCCATGTCAAGGCGAATACACCTTGCCATTTTTTCAATTCCCTCTTCCGCGGTACATGCAGTAGCACACTGCGCACAGGCAGCAGCACATTGTAGACAAGCGTCGATGCAACTCTGATAGTTATTCATAGTTATAATATTATGTGAATAAAATAAACAGCATAAAATCTGCAATTAAAATGCCATGCTGCAATAAACTCAGAACTACTAAATTAGCAAGGGAAGAAAAGAGGTTACTGCTTTATTTTATCTACACATTGTAAAAATAACATACTAAATACCGATGGCGGATCTAAGCACTTTTTAATAACATGGCCAGGAGACTTCAATATAGTTGGACAAACCAGCCTCTCTTGACACAAATTGGATTTACAGGTGATTTTGATGATGTATTAATCAAACAGATCATGAAAATGATTGAAGATGGAAACCCTGAGAATCTTTCTAATGTTTTAGA
>JBKJMR010000096.1:0-4479 GCA_046596275.1 Bacteroidia bacterium
GGTAATTCATCACTATCACAAATAGGTGCCGTGTATGTTGGTGGCGCTTATACCTGCAACGTTAACAATAATGCGATCCATGCAATTACCAATAATGCAACAACAGGTGTAACAAGCGCTGTTTTTGGAATAAACATCAGTGCGAATGGAAATAATGAGGTTATACTTTCAAACAACTTAATTTCCAATCTGCGCACGCCATCGATGAGTAATGTTTCTGCCATTTACGGTGTATGGCTGCAGGGAAGTACCGCTTCACAAATTAAAATGTATTACAATACCGTTTTCCTGAACGCAACCAGCACCGGAGTTAATTTTGGATCTTCGGCTCTTGTTTGTGCAACCGCACCGGCAACGATCGAACTGCAGTGTAATATTCTTGCCAACACTTCTGCACGTGCAGGAACAGGCTCTACAAAAGCATTCGTTCGCGGAAGCACAACAGTAAGCACATACACAATGAGCTCCGGTTACAATTGTTTGTATGCAGGAACACCCGGACCATTTAATCTTCTCTTCTCCGACGGAACGAATAACGATCAGAATATCCAGTCATTCAAAAACCGTATGAATCCGCGTGATCAATCTACTTTCGCAGCGCTTCCGCCTTTTGTAAATACCACGGTGGCACCATACGATCTGCATCTTCAAACCAATGTTGCTACTCCATGCATTGCCGGCGGTATCCGTATTCTTGATATTATCAATAATCAATATTACGGTGATTATAATGGCGCAGCACGATCTATACAGTCCGAGGTAGGCGCATATGAAATGAACGGGGGAATTTCGTCAGATGTTTTTGGGCCAATCATTCAATATACACCGCTCACCCATTCAACTGTAGCTCCAACCACTGCATTTACGAACTTTGCATTCATTTCAGATGCAAGCGGAGTAAATACAACTTTGGGAACACGACCAAGGTTGTATTATAAAAAAACCACTAATTCCAATACATTTAATACAAACACGAACGCAACTGATGGCTGGAAATATGTGGAAGCAACTAATACTACTTCCCCTTTCAGTTTTACTATTAACTATACACAAACATTCGGAAGCGTTGCAGCCGGTAATGTCATTCAATACTTTGTCGTAGCGCAGGATCTCAATGGCGTTCCATTAGTTGGCTTTAACAGTGGTGGTTTTACCTTGCAGCCTGCAAGTGTTAATCTCTCCGCTGCAAATTTCCCGCTTACCAATACAATCAATTCCTTTATTCTCGTTGCAAGCACATTACAAGGAACGATTAATGTTGGTCCCGGCGAAACTTATACCTCACTTACGAATGCAGGCGGACTTTTCCAGGCTATAAATAATGGTGTTGTCGGAGGTAATATTTTTATCGACATCACCGGCGATCTCACAGCAGAAACGGGAACGCATCCGCTGAATCAAATTGTTGAAGATGGAGAATCTAATTTCCCGGGGTACTACATTTCCATTAGTTCAAGTGCGCCCGGCATCCGTAATATTTATGGAAGCAACGCAACTGCTGCGCTCATCCGTTTTAACGGTGCAGACAATATAATCCTGGACGGTGGTACCGTGTCATCTAATATTCGGATACGTAATAATTCAAATACCGCTCCTACAATAGGTATTCTCAATGGCTGCAAGGATATTTATATTTATAATATAATTTTCGAAAGCGGAAATACAAACACAAGTGCAGCATTGGGAGGCACTGTTTGGATTGGAGGAACGACAGGAGCGGAAGGAAACAGCAATATCACTATTACGCTTTGTGAGATCCGCGACCGCAGTGATATCGCAGGCACTCCTGCAATGGCTATTAATTGCCAGGGTACGACTACCATGACATCACAATACAATACAACCAATTATATCGAGAACAATACTATTCACGATTGGTTTTTGCAAAACAGTTCCAGCCAGTTTGGAATTAACATCGGTCCCGGAAATATTGGATATAGTATTAGTTTCAATAGCTTCTATCAAACCACAACGCGCACTCAAACTATTTCCGGCGCGGAAGTACGTGCAATCAATATCGATTGTCCTTCAACTACCAGGAACAACGGGCAGTTTTTTGTTAATGGTAACTTTATCGGTGGCACTGCCGCCGGAGCATCAGGAGGGGATATGACCTATACTGTTTCAGGCGTTGGCGTGTCACAGGTATTTACCGGCATTTATATGTCAACCGGTATGATTAACAATTATGTTGAAAATAATACGATCAGCAAAATTGATTTCATTACAAATGCTCCCGTTGCTGCCACAACAGTTTGGTCTGCGATCAACCTTAACCAGGGTAGTTACACCGTTGGTTCTTCCGGAGAAGGAAATAATATTGGTGATGCTTCAAGCACTTCAAACATCAGGATAACAATTAATGCGGGAGGTGCAGGAGCTGCAACCGTCTCAGGTATTATTTGCAATGCTGTTTCCGGGTACTTCCTGGTAAGGTACAATACCATTGCAGGTATTACGCTTGCAGGAACACTTGCATCAGGTAGCGTAACATCAAAATGGATAAACGTAACCGGCACACCTGACGCTGCTTCAAGCATTACATTTAATACGATCGGAAGTGTTACTACAGCTAATTCAATTCAGAACAATGCTGCAGGAACACTCGATGGGTATGCTATTTATCATGCTACAACTGCAGGACCGGGCGCTACATTCACTTCCAATACCATTCAGAATATTACGGATAACAGCACCAGCGTTAGCTCATCCAACCAGGGAATATTTATTATCAGCACAGTTGGATCCAGCGGAATAGTCAATCTTACAAGTAATACTATTCGCAACTTATCATCTGCCGGCGGATCGGCGACACCATCCTTTACAAATGTTGGAATTACCATCCAGGGATTTTCCGGAACCTCACACGTAATTACAAGAAACACAATCAGCGGACTCAATGTTTCGAATACTGCAACACGTCAAAGCTATGTGGCCGGCATACAAGTGGAAGGAAATTCTTTTGGAGGAACGATCAGCAGAAATAATATTTCAGATTTAAAAAATTCCAATACAGGCACAACACCCGGAATTTTCGGCATTTATATTTCTGATGGATTAGACTGGACGGTTTCCAACAATATGATCAGCTTGAGCAATGGAAGCACGACCAATAACATGCAGATTGCAGGTATCCAGAACTTCATGGTGCAAAACACCCGCCTAAGGCTTTATTATAATTCAATTTACATAAGCGGAACAGCCTCGGGAGCATTCACTACTATGTGTTTCCGTAATGGCCGGGGAGTAACATTAGAAATAATAAACAATTTGTTTTACAACAGCCGTACAGGAGGAACAGGAGGACACGTTGCTATTGCCAATATCTTCGGCACACCATCGCTCGGATGGGGACCAACATCGTCTCATCACAATGCATTTGTTGTATCCGACACAACAAGAATTGCAGCGTGGATTTCGCTTTCATCTTATTACAATATGAGCGGATTCCAAACTATCTCCACAGGTGACGCGACAAGTATTTCTGAAACAAGCGCGACAATTCTTTCTTCTGCTCTATTTATAAATACCGGCACAGGCGATCTGCATCTTAATACTTCAACTTATCCAGAATTGCGCGCGATACTCATCAGCGGACAGAGTATTGATTATGATGGAATGGCGCGTGTGAACACCACACCAACGATCGGTGCTGATGAACGCTTTTGCAGTCCCGTTTCCTATTTCCAAAGCGGTGTAACTCATGTATCCTGTTTCGGCGGATCAAATGGCAGCGCAACACTTTCAGGAAGCGGCGGACCGGGAGTTACATTTCTATGGGCACCAAGTGGCGGAACAGGCATTACAGCAACGGGACTTTCTGCAGGAACTTATACATGCACAATAAGAAATTCGTGCGGCAATATTCAGAATATAATTTTATCGATTACGCAACCTACTTTGTTAGTTGCAAATTCATCTGCAACATCAATTGCATGCAACGGAGGAAACGCAACAGTCACTGTAACTGCTTCAGGTGGTGTTGGTCCATACACAGGCACAGGAACATTTACCAGACCTGCAGGAACCCATTCTTTTCCGGTGACCGATTCACGTGGTTGTACAAGCACTTCCAGTATAACTATCGCGCAACCAACAGCTGTTATTCCTGTTGCTTCAGCTACAACCATTGCTTGTAACGGCGGGAATGCAACTGTTACAGTAACAGGTTCAGGTGGAACTTCACCTTACACAGGAACAGGAACATTTACAGTACCAGCGGGAACATATTCTTATCCTGTTACGGATGCTATTGGTTGTGTTGGAACATCAAGCATTACTGTTACTCAACCATCAGTTCTTTCATCATCATCAGCAGCAACATCAATTGCCTGTAATGGTGGAAATGCAACTGTTACAGTAACAGCTTCCGGCGGAACATCACCTTATACAGGCGAAGGAACATTTACAGTAACGTCAGGAAATTATTCTTATCCTGTTACTGATGCAAATGGTTGTGCAAGTTCTTCAAGTGTTACA
>JBKJMR010000131.1:0-4238 GCA_046596275.1 Bacteroidia bacterium
CTTATGATTGTCTCGGTCCATTTATCTCCCAAAACTATTCGTCTACAGGAGATAAATCTAATCGTTTGTGTTTTGATTTTATCGATATGAATTATTTTGAAAAACTTTATGAGGAGAGTAAATAATGTTTTCTTATTCCGCAAGTCTTAAAGTAATGCCGGTTAGCCGGGTTAAGTTTTTAATAAATTTACTATCCGGAATGGGGATTGACAGAATTCCAACTTTCACTAAGTTTACTTGATAATTAAAAGAATATGCAAAGCTATCTGTACTTGCATGCTGAAAGAATCAAAGGCATTTACACCCAGCTTTCCCATGGAATGCCTGTAAAAAAAAGTGTGGAAAAATCTAATTCAGTTGAGGGAAGTGCTTCAGGAAGTTTTCTGACATTTCTTTCATCTTCATTAAGAGGCGCGAAAGGGAATAAAATAATCACGGAGACTATTGACCTGCCGGAGAACATGGTGTCAAGATTAATTGAAACTCACGATGATCAGTTTACTAAGCGCCTGGTAGATACAGAAGACTGGACTACAGTTAAGCAAGGCAGCCTCATTGCTTTCAGGGGAAATTTGGATTTTGATTCATATGGTTTAAGTAAAGAGGAACTGTGGAAAGCATCTTATGATAAAATTGGAGAGAGAAAAGTGTCTCATGATCTGCGACTTCATGGGCAAATAGGTGATAGGTTAGTTGAAATCCCTTTTTCTTCAAATTATATTGCCGGCGCTTCACAATTTACTGTCTTGTGTCATGCGATGTTCGACCAACTTGAAGGATTGGCAGTTGTAATGAGTAGTCCTAATAAAGAGCCTGTAATTTTACAGCCATTAGCTTTTGGCAATGGATTTATAGTTGAAAAGTGAGAATGTTTTCGCCGAGTGCATTCGGAACAATCGTGTTTATGTTTTTTGGAATTCCCGTGGCTACCAGGTTGTTTCTTTTGAATTGTTATTTCCGGCAGAAAGAAAAAGGTTAGTGTTCTTCTATCCCTCCACCAACGAACTCACAAACGCCTCAATCGTCACAGCATCCTCAATCTTAAATTCACCAATCCTCGTTCTGCGCAACACACTCAAATAAGCGCCCGATACCAATGCTCTTCCAAAGTCACGAGCAAGCGAACGGATGTAAGTTCCCTTACTGCACGAAACACGAAAATCAGCTTCAATTGTTTTTTCCAATCTTCGAATATCTCGAATTTCGAATTCCCGAATTTCTACCTTTCTCGTTGGCAAAATAGTCTCATCGCCTTTACGCGCCATTTTATACGCACGCTTACCATCTACTTTGATTGCAGAAAAAAGTGGCGGAGACTGATCAATTTCTCCGATGAAATTTTTCGTTGCAGCGTAAATCATTTCATCTGTGATATGTTCAGTAGGAAAATATTCATTCACTTCCTGTTCCATATCTGAAGAAGGAGTGGAGGCGCCGATGACAAACGTTCCGGTATATTCTTTTTCCTGCGCCTGGAATTCGTCAATGCGTTTAGTGAATTTTCCTGTGCAGATGATGAGCAATCCTGTTGCAAGCGGATCGAGTGTTCCGGCGTGACCGACTTTTAATTTCTGATGCAACTTTTGTTTCAGCTGCCAGCGGATTTTATTTACCGCGTCGAAGGAAGTCCATTTGAGTGGCTTATCGATCAATAAAACTTTGCCTGTTATAAACTCTGATTGTGGAAGCTCTTCGTTCAAAATACGGTAATTGGATGAACGAAATAATGAATGAGAATTACGGTAAGTCCGAGCACGATGCGATAATATCCCCAGATCTTAAATCCGTATTTTTTTACAATGCCGATAAATCCTTTGATCGCGAAAATGGCAACAACAAACGCGACAAGATTTCCAATGCTCAGCAATTGAATTTGTTCGCCGGTAAATCCGCCATGCATGTCGTAATATTTATAAAGCTTGTAACCTGTTGCTGCGAACATAGTTGGTACAGCAAGGAAAAAAGAAAATTCAGCAGCAAGATCGCGTGTAAGCTTTTGTTGCATTCCGCCAATGATGGTTGCGCCGCTGCGGCTTAAACCGGGAAGCAAAACCGCAAGCGATTGCCAGCAACCGATCATAAATGCTTTCGGCAGGCTGATGTTTTTTTCCTGGTAGATGGCAGGTGTTTTAAAAAGATTGTCGATGAACAAAAATAAAATTCCGCCTCCAAGCAATGAGCACGCAATAAAAAGCGGGTTGCCTAATTTATCATCGATGTAATCGTTCAGCAATTTTCCGAGAATGAGCGCAGGAATAACCGCGATAGCGAGCTTGAGATAAAAACGGTAATCCCTGAAATTCAAAAACTTTTTCCAGTACAAAACCATCACCGCTAAAATTGCTCCCAGCTGAATGGAAACAGTAAATGTTTTCACAAAATCATCCGCAGCAATTCCCATTCCCGAAGAAACAAGGATCATGTGCCCCGTAGAAGAAACAGGAAGAAATTCCGTTAAGCCTTCAACGATCGCTAATAAAATGGCCTGGATAAAAGTCATTGGGAAGGGATGTACGATGTACGAATTACGATGTGGGATTTAATTTAAAAAATGACGAAATAAGATTTGAGTTAGTCCAAATCGTACATCGTACATCGTAATTCGTACATTTTTTAATCACGTGGTTTTTTCATGATTCCGAAAAGCACGATACCGAAACCGATCAGCAACGTAACAGGCGCGACGGTGATGCGTTGTGTGTTGAAGATTTCAGGGTTATAGGTATCAGGAGTGTCAGATCCGCCGCCTACCATGAGGAGGTAACCGATGATGAGAACGATCACACCAACAATCATGAAAATATAATTGTCTCTTCCGAAAACGAAGTTCACAGGAGTGGCCTGTGTTTCTTTACGTGAAGAAGGAGTAGCAGCTTGCGGTCCTGATTTCTGAATCTCGATTTTCTTTGCCATGATAATTTATTGTTTAAATTTTTTAATTCGCGTAAAGTGCATCTGTTCCCTGGCGGAGGAATTTTCTTACCGCTAAGGAAGTGCTGAACCAGGTGATGATTATGCCCAAAACGATTTGCAACGCACAAAGAATAGCAAGCGTTTCAACATCCGCAACTTTAATGAGATTGAGCTCTTTGAAATTTTTATCCAGCACCAATACAATTCCGGTTGTAATAACAATGGCGATGATTGCACCGATAATGCCATTGATAATTCCGCGCGTTACAAATGGCCGGCGGATAAAACGCTGTGTTGCGCCAACCAAATTCATAGTTCGGATAAGAAAACGCTGCGAATAAATGGAAAGCCGGATGGTGTTAAAGATCAATCCGACAGCAATGAATAATAACGCACCGCTGAAAATAAGAATGACCAAACTGATGGAGCCCATTCTTTCATTCACTGCAGCAACCATGTCTTTTTGGTAATAAACATCTTTGATGCGGGAATCTTCACGAAGGCTTTGTTCGATCCATTTGATGCTGTCGGAATTTGCGTAACCGGCGCGCAGGTAAATTTCAATGGAAGGTTGCAGCGGATTGTAGCCGAGTGTGCGAATAAAATCTTCACCCAAATCATCCTGCAGTTTTTTTGCTGCCAACTCTTTCGAAACAAATTCAGTGCTCCTGCGCCAAGGTTCTGCGTCAATGGATTTTTGCAAAGCGAGCACATCCACATCTTTTGCGTCCTGGTCAAGAAAAGCAGTGATCTTAATATTTTCTTTTACGTAAGTCGCAACATCCCTTGCTTTTAAAACAAGCACACCAAGCAAACCGAGCATCACCAGCACAAGCGAAATGCTTACGACAATGGTGACGGAGGAGGTGCGAAAACGGCGACGGCTGGAGACTTCTGACATAATTGCTGCGAAAATACTAAAAAAAGGGACGGGTGGCAGGGGGCAGGGGACGCGTTTTTAGAGGAGAACGGTTAATTGTTGTGAAGGAAAATCGATTGAAAAGAATTTTTTGACAATGAAATATGCTAAACTGAATAAATTGTCTTTTTTCTTGCGTGAAGGATTGCAGCAAGCTACCCCGCCTGCAGTCGCGCTGACTAGTGCTTAGGCGGGCAGGCGTGTAGCGCGTAAAGCCTGATTCCGATCTAATCGGGACACGCCCAACTAAATCTTATAATTATTCTACCATAGCTTTCAAATTCCTTTTCGCGTCCCTCGTCCCCTTTTCCATCCCACGTCCCCTTTCCATCCCACGTCCCCTTTCGTCCCTCGTCCCCCTTTCCATCCCCCGTCCCCTTTCGTCCCCCGTCCCCTTTCCTCCCTC
>JBKJMR010000217.1:0-5946 GCA_046596275.1 Bacteroidia bacterium
ACAGGAAATGTGCAATAAATTACCAACGGCTGAGTGCCGGTCACGTTTACCGTAACGCCCGCGTCAATGGTGAAGGATGTGTAATTGTAAGTTCCACCCGCGAGCGTGGTATTAGAAGATGCGGTGTATGCACCATTACTTCCTGTTCCGCAGGCGACTGTGCATTGCCCCTGAACCGACGTTGACAACAACGCAGCAGGTAATGCAAGAAATAAAATTCTTTTCATGTAGTTTTTTCTCATGTGTTTTTTATTAGGGGAATTTGCCGATTCCGTAGAAAAGTAAGAAATTATTTCCTGCGATTATAATTCCGCAGGAACAAAATCCATTTTAAGCTGATCGGGGAACTGGCGGAAACTTTTGCGGTGGTGATCTGTGATTCCGTATTCCACGATTGCGGTGCGATGCTTTTCAGTTGCATAACCTTTATTGCTGATCCAATGGTAATGCGGAAACTGGTTGTGCAATGCATCCATGTAATCATCGCGGTAGGTTTTTGCGAGGATGGAAGCGGCGGCAATACATTTATATTTTGCGTCTCCTTCGATAATGCAGGTGTGCGGAATTCCTTCGTAGGCCTTGAAGCGATTTCCATCAATAAGCAAATGTTCAGGCGCGATTTTTAATTGTTTAATGGCGCGATGCATGGCTGCAAATGATGCCCAAAGAATATTGATCTCATCAATCTCTACAACATTAAGACTTCCTACACCCCAAGCGAGCGCTTCACGTTCAATGATCGGGCGAAGCTCACGGCGCTGTTTATCCGTCAGCTGTTTTGAATCGTTGAGAAAAGGATGTTTGAAATTTTTCGGAAGAATTACTGCTGCTGCAAAAACAGGTCCTGCCAGACAACCTCTGCCGGCTTCATCGCAGCCGGCTTCAATACGGTCTTTAACAAGGAATTTTTTCAGCACCCGGAAATATTTTTTGGATACCGCAATTTTACGGCTATTCCTATTCCCGAAAAAAATTTGTTTTCAACAAGAGGAGGACGAAAAACGAAAATAAAAACGAAAAAGTGCGAAAAGCGAAATAAAACGGCACGCATGATTTGTTTGTGCCCTTACGTTTTTCGCACTTTTTCGTTTTTATTTTCGTTTTTCGCACACCTTCATCATGCTATCCCACAGCGCATTTGCTGTTTTATCCCAGGAAAATTTTTCTCGTTGCAGTCTTGCTTTGGAAATTAACGTTTGACGCAACGATTCGTCTTTATCAATTAAGATCATTGCCGAAGAAATGCTTTCCTCTGAAAACGGATCAATATATAATGCAGCTTCACCCGCAACTTCAGGCATGGATGTAATGTTTGAAGTTATCACAGGAACATCACACGACATTGCTTCTACAATTGGAATTCCAAATCCTTCGAAATAGGGAACGTAGGTCAGTGCGCGGGCAGATGCAGTGATTGCATGTAATTCTTCTTCGGATAAACGTCCGAGGAAAATAATTTCTTCTTTTTCAGGAAGCTCATAAACAGCCATTCGCAATCCTTCGTATTTCCAATAACCTCCGCCTGCGATGACAAGCTTTGTTGTTGAATTTGTTTTGCGTTTGAATGCTCCGAATGCGCGGACTAATCGTTCAAGATTTTTTCGCGGGTGTAATGCGCCTATGTATAAAAAATAATGCTCGCCTTTCGCGTATTTTAACCGCACTTCATTTTGCTGTTCTTCTGCAAGCGGCACAAATCCGGATGCTGCGCCATTGTACACAACATCGATTTTGTTTTTGTCAATTTGATATTTTTCAGCAATGTCATTTTTAGAAAATTCGGAAACAGTTGCAATGCGAGCAGCTTGTTTTGCAAAGAGTGGGAATTTTTTCCTGTACCATCTTGCATAACGCGCAGGCATATCTTTTGGGTAATGCTCAAAATTCAAATCGTGAATAACGGGAAGACACGGCGTTTTTACATTGAGCGGAAGATAGCCATCGATCGAAAGAAAAAGATCGGGAGAAAGATCGCGCAGCACACCTTTTACTGAAATATTAAACCAGAGATTCCACAGCCACGGTCGTCGTGCCGGTGGTAAAAGTTTGACCGGTGTAATATTCTCCGAAAAAATAAAATCTTCATGCACTTTCCTGTCGAACAAAAAAACAAAATGTGCTTCAGGATGATTTTGCGTGATTCGAATAAGCGATTCATAACCGAACCTTCCGATTCCGTCAAGCTTATTATGCACTAACAAACGCGTGTTTACTACGATTACCACGGTGCTAAGGTAGAATTAATTCAAAATTCAAGATTCAAGATTCAAAATCCTCCTTTTGAAAAACATTCCTCTAATCATGCGACAATCCCGAATTTTGATCCCGATAGCTATTGGGAGAATTTTGAATGAATTACTTTCTTAATTTCGCACTCTTTCCCTCGCCATAATGCAAAAGAAATTCATTGTCAACTTATTGATCCTGCTTTGCCTGAACCTGCTTATCAAGCCGTTCTGGACATTGATCATTGAGCCTCATGTGCAGAATAGCGTTGGAAATGGTGCGTACGGTGAATATTATTCCATTTTCACCTTTTCATTCCTGCTGAATATCCTTCTCGATTTCGGCATCACGAATTTCAACAACAAAAACATCGCGCAGAATAATCACCTGCTCGCCAAACATTTTTCCGGACTTTTTGTACTGAAGATGATGCTTGCGGTAATTTATATTATCGCTACTATCATCGTCGGACTTGCTATTGGTTATGACAGCCGTCTTACCAAACTTTTATTGATCCTTGGCTTCAACCAGTTTTTGATTTCAATGGTGCTTTATTTACGTTCCAATTTACAGGCATTACACTTTTTCAAAACAGATGCTTTTCTTTCTGTACTTGACCGGGTCATCATGATCTCGATCGTTTCCGTTATGCTGTGGACGAATTTTTTCCCACGGAGAATGGACATCATGGATTTTGTTTACGCACAAACCATTGGTTATTTCCTTACTGCAATCATTGCATTTTTAGCGGTTGTCAGCAATACGAAAATGGTGCGGATGAAATGGAATCTGCCTTTTTCATTGATGATCCTCAAAAAAAGCTACCCGTTTGCCGTACTGGTTTTGCTTATGACTTTTTACAACCGGATTGATTCTGTGATGCTCGAACGTTTGCTTCCCGCAGGCGATAAAGTTCAAACCGAACGGCTCAAAGAATTAAGCGATCCGGCTTTAGTTCCGAATGAACAACAAAAGCAGGAACGTCTTGCGCTGGAAAAAAACCTGGAAAATACGGGTCCGGAACAAGCAGGTATTTATGCAAAAGCTTTTCGTTTGCTTGAAGCAATAAATATGATCGCTGTTTTATTTTCCGTGCTGCTTGTTCCGATGTTTTCACGCATGCTCAAGTACAAAGAATCGATTGAGCAATTGGCAAAACTTTCATTTACATTACTAATGACAATCGCCGTTGTTGTGGCTGTTGGCTGCGTCTTTTACCGGAATGAAATTATGATTTTGCTCTACGGCAAAGAACACCTTGGTTCGGTAACAATTGTTTTCCCGATACTGATGAGCTGCTTCGTTGCCATTTCAACAACGTATGTTTTCGGATCGCTGCTTACTGCAAATGGAAATTTACGCGAATTGAACATCATGGCTTTTTGCGGAATGCTTATTAACGTAACGCTGAATATTATTTTCATTAAAGTCGTTGACATGGGCGCAACCGGAACCGCTATTGCCAGCTTAACCACACAAGTGCTCACGGCATTAGCGCAAGTCATGATCGTCAAAAAAATATTCCGTTTCAAAGTCAATTACCGCTTGCTTACAACGCTGCTGGTTTATGTTGCAGGAGTTGTTGCGCTTGCGAATGTTGCTCACACGTATTTCCTTCGTCCGGCAACTGCCAATGGCTGGGCAATCGGCTTCGTGATCATGTGCGCAACATCACTCGCATGGGCATTCGCTATTCGCCTGATCAGCATAAAAGGAATGTTCCGGATCCTCAAATACGGGTAAACAAAACCGGATTTTCGCTCTGTCCCAACCGGAGGAATCCTGATCCGATCCTGCAGCGAACATTCCCAATATCGGTAGCTTCTGATTTTCAGCATATTAATTATTGAAAAATCGGTTTTCTCCTTATAGCGGTCGGGACAGAATTGCTTACTTTTACCGTCCTTCTAAAGACCTGTTGAGACCCTATGGACCAGAAAAACGGTACCGGAAATTATTTTGATTCTACCAGCCTTTTCGAATTTTTCTGGCGCTGGAGAAAACCTTTGATCGTGATCGGGCTGGCAGCTGTGATCCTTTCTGCCGCAATTTCCTACCTCATCCCCGAGCGGTATAAATCCACTGTCATCATGTTCCCTGTGCAATCGAATGCGATTTCGAAAGCGCTCTTAACAGATGATATGTCGGGAAAAAATGATGTGCTTCAATTCGGTGAAGAAGCGCAGGCTGAACAATTGTTGCAGATTTTGAGCTCTGATGAGATCCGTACACGGATTTCGGATAAGTACAAGCTCATGGAGCATTATCGTATTGACCCGAATGATAAATACAAGAATACACGTCTTTATCAAATGTATTCTGAAAATATCAGCTTCAAACGCACCGAATTTATGTCGGTTAAAATTGAAGTGCTGGATGAAGATCCGAAAGTTGCGGCGAACATTGCGAATGATATCGGAGACCTTCTTGACTCTACAAAAACAAGAATGCAGCGTGATCGTGCCAACCAGGCTTTTGAAATTGTCTCTACCGAATATTTCCGTAAAAAGGCAGATATTGATTTGATGACGGATTCACTTCACGCTATCAACGAGCTTGGAATTTATGATTACGAATCGCAGTCGGAAGTAACAAGCCAGCAATATGCGATCGCACTTTCAAAAGGAGATGAGAGAGCGATCAAACGTCTTGAGGAGCAGCTGAAAATTATTGCGCAGTATGGTAGCGCTTATATGTCGGTGCGGGAGAACTTATATATCGGCCGTGAGCAGCTTGGATTGTTAAAGAAAAAATATGAAGAGGCTAAAATTGATGCGGAAGCAGTCCTTACTTACAAATTTATCGTAAATCGTGCGTTCCCTGCTGAGCGGAAATCTTACCCGGTTCGATGGCTGATCGTTGCGGTAAGCACCATTTCTTCTTTAGTGCTGGGCGTTTTAATGCTTATTCTTTTTGATAATATCCGCAGGATAAGAAAACCTGAGAATGACACAATTGATACTGACAGAAATAATAGCTGACTGACTAAAAGTAGTTCACCAAAAGATTTTAAATTTAAGCCGGGCATATTAAAAGATACGATTAACTCTATTAAAAAGTCAATGATCATCCCGGAGGATATTCCGGGAAGGGAAAATAAAGAGGATATAAAAGCAGCTACTACAGAAATTCCGGTTTCAAAAAGCACGCTGGCGGTACACACAATTATGGCATCGATAAACAGTTCGGATATTTTTCAAATTGCACTTCGCAGGAGGATGCATCTTTTGATTATTGTACTCGGTGCAGTTGTCCTGGCTTTCATATTCTCAGGTGAAACATTTATCAAACCAAAATACAAATCCACAGCCATTGTTTACCCGGTAAATATCATTCCTTATTCCATGGAATCGCCGACAGAACAATTACTGCAGCTTTTTCATTCGGCAGATGTGCGCACATTAATGGTGCAGCAATTTAATCTTGCAAAACATTACGAAATAAATTCAGGCAGCAAAGCCGCGCTTACCAAGCTGAACAATTCATACGATGAAAATATTCTTGTCCGCAAAACAGAATATGAATCCATCCGGATTGACATCACCGATATCAACCCGGATACTGCAAGTTCGATGGTAAGCGGCCTGATCAATTGCGTCGACAAAAAAGCACGTTTGCTTCAGCGCGAAAAAACAAAAGAGGTAGTAAAGATCTTCAGCGACCAGCTTGCGGTTAAGCAAAAACAAATTGATTCACTTGAGTCCATTAATAATTTGTTGC
>JBKJMR010000267.1:0-7503 GCA_046596275.1 Bacteroidia bacterium
CGAAAATTTGTCAAACGACAATTAAATAAAAAAACCAAAATCAAGTCAAATATTCTTATAGGGATTCAAGATGCAATGAACGAGGTAAAAGCTATCCAAAAAAGAAAAAAGAAAGTAAAAACCCTAAGCGATTTTTTAATTGAACTATAAGCCCAAAAAATTGCCAGATGATTTTCATTTGTCCGAAAGTATATCCAGGATTTGATTAAGCAATTGGAAAACAAAAAGCGTAGTGAATGATTTAGAGTGGATATATTGCATTTCTCCGAACTAATCCGCCGCGGCGGACTCCAAACTAACCACTAACCACTACCTTTGCACCAATGTCCCTTCTTTCACAAACCACTTCCCTGATCAAACGCGAAATTCTGCTTGAACAAAGACAGAAATACGCTTTTTACGGAGTGCTGCTGTTTGTGGTCTCCACCGTTTTTGTTGCCAAGTTCAGCTTCAAAACGTTAAACGAATTCCCAACCTGGAATGCACTTTTCTGGATCATCCTCCTATTTGCTTCCGTAACCGGCGTGGCTCGCAGCTTTGCACAGGAAACAAAAGGCCGGCTGCTTTACCTCTACACACTAGCCGATCCACGCGCCATTTTCCTGGCCAAACTCATTTACAATAGCATGCTGATGGTTATCCTTGGTTTTCTCGGACTTGCCATCTTCTCCTTTCTTGTCAGCTATCCCGTTCAGAATTCAGGCATGTTTTTTCTAACGCTTTTTTTAGGCTGCACGGGGCTTGCGGCGGCTTTTACAATGATCTCTGCAATAGCATCCAAAGCCGGAAATAACTTCACTTTGATGGCAATCCTGGGTTTCCCGGTTGTGCTGCCTCTGCTGCTTGCTGCCATTAAACTTTCAAAATACGCCGGCGACGGATTGCCCTGGAGCGTCACTTCCACCTACCTCGGCGTTTTAGCTGCATTAAACGTGGTCATCATCGCACTCGCCTACCTCTTATTTCCGTACCTTTGGCGCGATTAAAAACCCCGGTATTTCTTTTAAAATATAACCACTCAGGTCAGCAGCAGCCACAATCGGGCGCCGACCCAAAAAGTCAAGTAAAATGAAGCGGAATTGGTGGAAATTTTTGTGCGTCTTACTGCTCATTTTTACTGTTTTCGCCGGAATTTTAATTCCATTATCGCCCGGAATGGTTGTTACTTCCAATACCATCATTCCTACTTATTCTGCGCCATTCACCGTTAAAATTCTCGGCTACAATACACGCTTTAAAGAAAATGAGAAATCCTTTTCCGGCTGGCTCACAAACTGGGATAATAAAAAAGCTGTCAATATTTGTCCGTCAACGATAAAAGTGATCGATGATAATCATGTTGAATTAAGCTTTCCGCCTACTTCACGTCTCGACAGCATGTTTTTCGGACTTACAGTTTACAACGATGCTGACGGAAGGATTTACATGCATTCCGCAATTTTCACAACGGACACAATGCAAGGCGGATTAGTGCAAATGTGTAAACCGGTTGTAAAAAATGAAGCGCAGGATCATTTCGCATTTCCTTTTCGTGATATTTTGTACGAGTCGATGCGGAATTTATTTTTCCATGTGCCGATGTGGTTTGCAATGATTGCGTTATTGTGCTGGGCCGTCTGGAATAATTTCAGGTACCTGCGCGGTTTCGATTTGAAATACGATGCAATGGCAAATCAAGCCATCACAACTGCTTTACTTTTCGGAATTCTCGGGTTAATAACCGGTTCCGTGTGGGCGCGTGCAACCTGGGGCGCCTGGTGGGTGGATGATGTAAAGCTGAACGGAACGGCAATTACCATGTTAGCGTACCTCGCGTATTTTGTATTGCGTAATTCAATGGACGACGAACAAAAACGTGCACGTGTAACAGCGATCTACAGCATTTTTGCATTTGTAATGATGATCGTTTTGATCGGAATACTTCCGCGATTACAAAAAGCAGATTCATTGCATCCCGGTAATGGCGGAAATCCTGCTTTCAGCAACTACGATCTTGATAATTCATTACGACCGATTTTTTACAGCGCAGTTGCTGGATGGATATTACTTTCCTTCTGGATCTATTCGCTTCGTTTACGCATTTTTAAATTGCAAGAAAAAAATATTGAAGCATGAAAAATAGTCGCCCCCGTTTTTTCGTATTGGCATTGATGCTGCTTTCATCAACTATTATGAATGCGCAAAGCTCATTAGATGAAAAAATATTTACTCAATTACGCGGACATGCATCCTTCAATGCAGTGTTTATTATTATCGCTGTAATCTTCTTCGGATTAATTATCGCACTCATTCGCATCGACAGAAAAGTTGCGCGTCTTGAAAAAGAAATGAAAGGACCTAAAGCATGAAAAAGACACATATCGTTGGCATCATCGTCATAGCACTTGCAATCGGAAGCATGTTTACGCTTCTTGGAAATTCAAGCACGTATGCCGATTTTACACAAGCCGCAGCAACCACCGACCAGGTTCACGTAGCAGGAACACTCAATCGCAGCAAACCGATGGAATATAATCCGGAAGTAGATGCGAACCGTTTTTCATTTTACATGACCGACAGAAACGGAAATGAAAAACACGTCGTGCTCAAAAAAAGCAAACCACAGGATTTCGAACGCTCACAACAAATCGTAATCGTAGGCTCCATACAAGGCAACGATTTTGTAGCGAATGATATTCTAATGAAATGTCCATCCAAATACAACGATGGCAAAGAAGTAGCCGATGCGAAATGAGACGTGAGATTTGAATTGGTAAACCACAAACAACAAACAAATTTTACAATTACCAATTTACCAGATTACCAGATTACCAAATCACAAGCATTGACAAGCCAATTTAATGGAAATTCAATATCAGGGAGAACAATTACTTTGGGGCCAGCTGGGACACTTTTTTGTTGTTCTTGCTTTTGTGACGGCGGTGTTCTCTGTAATTGCAAATATTTTTCGCACATACAATAAGTCGCTTGATCCGGGCTGGAAGATTACTGCACGCAGCTTATACATCATTCATGCGGTTTCTGTAATCGGAATTTTCACCACGCTTTTATTGATGCTCATTGCGCATCGTTTCGAATACCAGTATGTCTGGCAACATTCGAAACGCGATATGCCGATGAATTATGTGCTGGCGTGTTTGTGGGAAGGACAAGAAGGAAGTACATTACTTTGGCTGCTCTGGCATTCAATCATCGGCTTAGTGCTCATGCGCAGGGCGAAAGAATGGGAAGCACCTGTTATCACCGTGGTTTCGCTCGTGCAGGTTTTTCTTTCGATGATGTTGCTTGGCGTTTATTTCGGCAAGATGCATATCGGCAGCAACCCATTTGAATTGATGCGGCTTAAAGAAACGAATCTCGGACTTCCATGGACAAAAATTCCCGATTACCTGACGAAGATTCCATTGTTCATGGATGGTCGCGGATTAAATCCTCTGCTGCAAAATTATTGGATGACCATTCATCCGCCAACACTTTTCTTAGGATTTGCATTAACAACAGTTCCATTCGCTTATGCGATTGCAGGATTGTGGACGAAAAAATATCATGAGTGGCAACGACCGGCATTAACCTGGACCTACATCGGTGTGATGGTTTTAGGAACAGGAATTTTAATGGGCGGTGCGTGGGCCTATGAATCATTAAGCTTCGGCGGATTCTGGGCGTGGGATCCGGTAGAAAATGCTTCTTTGGTTCCATGGCTTATTTTAGTCGGCGCGGCACACGTAATGTTATTGTACCGGAACAAAGGACAATCACTTTTTACCACATTTTTCCTTTGTATCGCGTCTTTTTTATTGATCGTTTATTCAACGTTCCTGACAAAGAGCGGAATTCTCAGCGATACATCTGTTCATGCATTCACCGAAGAAGGATTGAATGAAGAGCTTACTTTTTTCATGGGATTTTTCCTGTGGCTTTCCGTTTTGCTTTTGTCATTCAACTGGAAGCTGAAAGTTATTTACACAGGAATCGCTGCAATTGTTTTTGTGCGTTTTCTTGACGGACATCATGCTTCGTCAATGATAATTTTGCTTTTAGCATCGTTTGCAGCAATGATGATCGGCTACCTGCGATTTTTTCCAAAAGAAAAAAATGAAGGAGAAGAAGAGCTTTGGTCGCGCGAATTCTGGATGTTTATCGGATCGCTTGTTTTATTGCTGGCAGGATTTCAGATTATTTTTTACACCTCATCGCCGGTCATAAATAAGTTTTTGCAAATAGAAAGCATTCACAATTTTTTCGTGTGGCTGGATAGTACAACAAACTGGAGCTGGACACCCAAGCTTGCCGATGCGCGGATAGCACCGGGAGAAAAAGTGATTTTGTTCTATAACAAATGGCAAATTCCATTCGCATGTTTCGTTTGTTTCTTAATGGCTATCACGCAATATTTTAAATATCGCAAGACTGATTTTAAAGCATTCATCAAGCAGATTCGCCGCTCTTTCCTTATTAGTCTTACGATTACGTTGCCGCTTGTTATTATTATTTATTTCAACGCAGGTTTCGAAAAGCTTGATGGAGATAAAAAAGGCATTTATATTCTTTGTTCGTTTCTCGTCTTCTGTTCCATCTTCAGCATTTTTGCCAATGCAGATTATTGGCTGAAGGTTTTTAAAGGAAAGATCAGTAAAGCCGGCGCTTCGATCGCGCATATCGGTTTCGGACTTTTAATTCTTGGTGCAGTTATTTCTACTTCGAAAAAAGATACGTTCTCGAAAAATTCATCCCGTACCGATTTAAACCGTGTCGTAGAAGGCGCCAGCAACACAGAAAATATTTACCTGAAAAAAGGTGACACACTTCCAATGGGTGATTACCTGATCACGTACACCAATCGTGAGCGCGTTATCACAGATGGCACACCGTATGTTTATTATCATGTTGATTTCATGAAAATAAAAGACGGAAAGCCTGAAAAAGAATTTACGCTAAAACCGTTCATCCAGCTGAATAAATTTATGGGTAATGCCCCTGAACCGGATACAAGGCATTTTCTTCATAAAGATATTTACACGTTCATCAAATTCGTTGATCCCGCTACGCTTACCGACACGACAATTAATTCAGGAGCAAACGGAGAGCTGTTTGACAAGCCGCGAAATAATACAGTGGCGGTTGGTGATACAATTGGTTTTGACAATTGCATTGCTGTACTCGACACCATTATTCGCATTGATTCAACAAACCAATATTATAAAGCGGATGAATATGGAATTGCTGCCGAATTTAATGTGTTCGACAGCTACATGGGCAAAAAAAGGCTTGTTACTTATTTCTTCATCAATAAAGCTTCCGGTATTACACGACAGCTTGATGCGGTAGATGAAGAATTGGGTGTGAAGCTTACCTTTTGGAAAGTTCGCCCGGAGAATAATAAGATCGATGTTTATTCTGCGATAAAACTTTCCAAAAAAGCAGATTTCATTGTAATGGAAGCGTCGATATTTCCGGGAATTAATGTTTTGTGGCTTGGATGTTTGATCATGATCATCGGGACTTTTCTTGCTGTTCGTGAGCGAAAAAGAAAAAACAAGCTGGATAGAAACCGGGACGAAATAGAAACTATTTAACACGCAAAAAAAAATAACATGGCTGAAAAATCACTTCAACGTTTACGTGTCATCCTTATCGGATCGGGTAATGTAGCAAGCAATCTCGGCCGTGCGCTGGTGGCTGCTGATACTGAAATTGTACAGGTTTACAGTCAAAAAGCTGCAAATGCAAAAGCCCTGGCTAAAAAGCTTAAAGCAAAAGTGCTTACTGATCTTTCCAAAATAGATAAGCAGCCTGCTTTGATCATCATCGCAGTAAAAGACGATGCAATTGAAGCAATCGTCAAAAAGATGAAAGTGAATGAGGGAATTGTTGTTCACACTTCAGGCAGCGTTGGAATGGATGTGCTCAAAAAATTCAATCAATACGGCGTACTTTATCCGCTGCAAACTTTTACGAAAGAAAGCAAAGTAGATTTCAGCAATGTGCCGATGTGTCTTGAAGGAAGCGATGTAAGCACTTTAAAATCGCTGATGAATATTGCTGAGACACTTTCAGAATGCGTTTACAACCTGGATTCAAAACAACGCCAGGCTGCGCATCTTGCTGCTGTGTTCGCAAACAATTTCACGAATCACATGTATGCAATTGCAGAAGATATTCTGAATGAGAATAAACTTCCATTCGATCTTATCCGCCCGCTGATTGATGAAACTGCGTTAAAAGTGATGGACGATTTTCCGGCAAATACACAAACAGGTCCGGCTTCAAGAAAAGATACAAAGGTGATGACACGCCAGGTTGCGCAGCTGAAAAAGCATCCTGAATTGAAAGAGCTGTACAATGAAGTAAGCAAAAGCATTATTAAAAGAGCTTCCCGCAAGAAAAAATGAGCGTTAATTTCAAAGAACGCCTGAATAAAGTCAAAGCATTTGTTTTTGATATCGACGGCGTGCTTACGGATGGAAAAATCCAGTTCAATTCAGATAACACAACTTCACGCACGGTAAATGCCAGGGATGGCTTTGCGTTACAGCGTGCAGTGCATGAAGGATTTCTTGTCGCAATTATTTCTGCCGCACGCGATGAAAATTTAAAACAGCGATTTAAAAATCTCGGCTTGCAGGAAGTGTACATCGGTGCGCTCGACAAAGAAGAAACATTCAAAGAATTCACCACCGTTTACAACATTGCCGAAGAAGAAGTTTTATACATGGGCGACGATCTTCCCGACCTGTTAGCCATGCGCCGCGCAGGCGTTCCCTGTTGCCCCAACGACGCCGCTTCTGAAATCCGTGACATGTGTGTGTATGTTTCCCCGCTTAAAGGTGGCGATGGTTGCGTGCGCGATGTTATTGAACAAGTTTTGAGGTTGAATAAAAAGTGGTAGCAAGGCAGTTAATTGGTTCCGGGTTATTTTTTTTAACTTTTTATTTTTCACTCTTTCCCTTTCCTTGATCATTGAACATTGTGAGTTTGGCATTGATCATTACGAACAAGGAAAGTTTCGATAAAAATCATGATCCTGAAACTAACAATAGATCACAATTAACCCGAAACCCCGAAACCGAAACTCAGAACTCAGAACTCGAAACCCCGAACCCGAAACTCAGAACAATTTCCCTATTTTTACCCCAATGATCGCATTCTTCAAGCTTATCCGTTTACCAAATCTCCTCATCATGGCGTTTACGCAATACATGGTGCGTTGGTGTTTGCTGATCCCGATCATGGAATTAAAACGTCATGACCTGGATTATTCGCTGCTGAATGTGCAGATGACGGAGTTCGATTTTTTCCTGTTGGTGCTTGCAACTGTAATGATTGGTGCTGCCGGTTATATCATCAATGATTATTTCGATGTGCGAATTGATGGTATAAATCGACCGGATACAAATCTTGTCGGAAAAAAAGTAAAACGTCGCGTCGCAATGGGCGCACACATGACGATCAATTTTATCGGTGCGGGACTTGGCATTTATCTTTCATGGAAATATAATTACT
>JBKJMR010000269.1:0-2924 GCA_046596275.1 Bacteroidia bacterium
GTAAAATTCCATCTCGATGAAAATGGAAATCCTACCGGCGTTTATTTTAAAGTGATGAAAGATTCGAACCAGCTCATTGAGGATTTTATGCTTTTGGCGAATCGCCGTGTTGCTGAATATGTAACACTTGCAAGAAAAGCCGGCGAAGATGGCTCAGGAAGGAAAGCTGATCTGCGCCGACCTTTTGTTTACCGCGTTCACGCATCGCCGAGTCCGCAAAAAGTTTTAGAGTTCAGCACATTTGTCGCAACGTTCGGCTATAAAATGAATGCGGGAAATGATAAATCTGTTTCCACTGCGCTGAATAAATTATTAAAAGATGTGCAGGGAAAACCGGAAGCGAACATGATTGAAACGCTCGCGATCCGCACCATGGCAAAAGCGATTTACACCACAGAAAACATTGGTCACTACGGATTAGGATTTAAGTATTACACGCATTTTACTTCCCCTATCCGACGTTACCCGGATGTAATGGCGCATCGTTTGCTCCAGTATTACATAGACACTGACGCTGGAAGAAAAGTTGGAAAACCTGCCGACCAAAATGAGCTGGAGCAGGAATGCAAACATTGTTCTGAAAGAGAAAAAGCTGCCGCAGACGCTGAACGCGCTTCTATTAAATATAAGCAGGTTCAGTTTTTACAAGACAAGATCGGCCAGGAATTTGACGGACTTGTTTCGGGTGTAACCGAGTTCGGATTTTTCGTGGAGCTGGAAGGGAATAAATGTGAGGGAATGGTGCATGTAAGAAATCTGCATGATGACCGTTATGTTTTCGAAGCAGAAAAATATTGTATGCGCGGATTGCGAACAGGAAAAATAATTTCGCTGGGTGATAAAGTGCGCGTAACAATTAAAAGTGCGGATCTTATCAGGAAACAAATTGATTTTGAATTAGCGGGTGATGTTGAGAAAAGAGGCGAAGGGACGAGGGGCGAAAAGGGGGCAGGAAAATATGCTGGTAAATTTTCTGAGACTTCCGGAAAATCGGATTGGAATCCGGGCTTTGGCGGCACAACAGAGAAAAAAGGAAATCGATCAGGCGGTAAACGTGATGAGAAGAAAAAATCGCACGGCAGCTGGGGTGAGAAAAACAAAAAAGGTGGGGGCGCAGGAAACGGTGGTGGAAAAGACAAAGGGAAAAAACGGCGATAATTTTTTTTCTCTTGAAGAAGCATTGGGCTTTTCTTTTTTTCTTTCCTTTTATCCTGCTAACATGCAGCGTTCCCTTGCACGCGCAGACTGTCCCTTACATCGCGGCCAATACAATTGTGAAGGCCGATACGCTTAACGACTCGCAACAATTTGAGCGGCTCGGTTACGCGCAACAACTTGAGAAAGAATTCTCGCTTTCGTCGCCGTGGGTGAAGATGGCCTATTCCGGACTGGACACTTCGGCGCAGCAGCTTTCAATTGACATTTGGTTTGACCTTCCTCCCGGTTTTGTTTCTTCAATGGTGCGCGATTTTCGCTCTGATACTTCACTTGCATTAGTAACAGCTACGGTTAAGTCTCCGAACAGCCGGGCCGTGTTTCAATTCGGTAAAATGACAATGAAATGGAATTCGACTCTGAAGGCCTTTGTTTCCGAAGGTCCACTTTCGCTGATGGCAATTGGTAAAAAGAAGATCAATAAACAGGTGAACGGATACATAATGCTCGAGCGGAAGCGTTCAGGAAATGTGCTGTCAATTTACCTTGAAAATGGAAAAGGCGGGTGGTATACCTTCGTGTATTCGAATGGTATGATGTTGGTGTATACGACGATGAAAAACTTAATTCGAAGATTGCGAAACATCATATAGTTCACGGCAAATCTTCCGGTCCACAATACAGATCAACGCTGGGTGCACCGAATAACCGGGCATTGATTTTTAAGAAGTTGAAACGAGCAGGAAAATTGAAGCAGATGTCAAAGTAAACTGATCTGTGAACTTCCTATCTTGTGAGTAATCAGTGATTTCTATTCCCCTGTTTTTTATTCCACGCAATGACTCTTTCTGAAATAGATAAATTAAACACAGCCGCCTGGGAACAAAGGCGCACTGCCTTGCGCGATGCGTTTGACCTTGCGATGAAGGCGAAAGAGGCTTCGGAGGCTATTGATTACAGTAAGGGAATTGCAGACAGCAGCAAAGTGCTTGGCTATTGCTACTGGCGATTTTCGGATTATTCGCTTTCACTTACTTATTCGCTCAGGGCTTTAAAAATTTATATAGAATTAAACGCGCAAAAAGATGAAGCTGATACGCTGAACAGCATAGGTGCGGTTTACATGTTTCAGAAAGATCATGTGAAGCGTTTGGAATGCAACCTGCGGTGCTTAAAGATCAGGCAGAATGTTGGCGACGAGGAAGGTGTTTCCGGTTCTCAAAATAATATCGGCGAAACGTATTTTGAAATGGGCGATGCTGAAAACGCTTTGAAGTGGTTTTATGAATGCCTGGATAATCCGCATGCATCTGACCAGATAAAAGCGTGGGCCACACACAATCTTGGAAAAGTGTATGTAGCGCAAAAAGATTTTGAAAAAGCCGAAGAGCGCTTTAATGAAAGTTTGGTGATAAGCGAAGTGGCGAGCTACGATGTGTTGACAGCGGTAACTTGCCTTGAATTATCCGGATTATATTTTACACAGAAAAATTATAGGCTGGCAGAGCATTTTGCCAATGAAGCGTTGCGTGTTTCAGAAAAGATAGGATCGAAGCAAGAAATGAAAGAGGCGTTATTCATGATTGCGCAGATAAAAGAAAATGTGGGCGACCTGAATAATGCTTTGATCTTTTACAAAAAACACCACGCTACGCATATTGAAATTTTTAATGATGTGAATGCGCAGCGCATAAGAGATATTGAATTCCAGTATGAAATTGAGCGCATAACCAAAGAGGCGGAAATAGAGCGGATAAAAACGGTGGAGC
>JBKJMR010000372.1:0-7884 GCA_046596275.1 Bacteroidia bacterium
GCTTAGAAAGTCCTTCTGCGATCTTTGCTTTATCGCCAACTACCATGATCACCATGTGTTCGGTATCCAGCCATTTTTTAGCGAGCGCGTCTACTTCTTCTTTGGTCATGCTTTGCAGTATTTTGTTTTGCTGCTCTGCATAATCGACAGGAAGATCGTAGTCAATAATATTTTTCAGGAAGAATAATTTTTGATACGGATCTTCATACTTCAGCGCTTCACTTTGCGAGATCGCTTTTTTGGTGTACTCCAGCTCAATCGGATCAATACCCGTATTCGCATATTCTTTCACCATCGAGATCATTTCAGTCACCGTGCTGTCAGATGCTTCCCATTTTACTCCTGAATAAACAGTGTATGCGCCTGTATAATGCGAACCCGAAAACCCGGAACCGGCGCCGTAGGTCCAGCCTTTTTCTTCTCGCAACTTCATGTTAATGTGTGAATTGAAATTTCCTCCCAGCTCATAATTCATTACGGTCGCTTTGTAATATTCTCCGGTTGCATCATAAGGCATTGCAATTCTTCCGATACGGATTTCTGATTGCGCAGCTTCCGGTTTATCGAAAAGAAAAATCTTTGTCGGACCGGGTTCTGCTTTTGAATTTGCCATCGCATCAGGACGCAATGTTACGTTTGTTGAATTCCATTTTTGAAGGAATGTGATCTTCGGTACGATCTGCGCTTGAGTAAGATCGCTTACTACAATAAAACGTGCGATGTTAGGAGAAAACATTTTATTGTAATACGCTTTTACGTTTTCAATAGTAAGACGTGAAACAGTATGCTGCGTACCGGAAATAGGAAAGCCCATAATATTATCTGCGCCATAAAGCATTTTGGCGTAAACAAAATTCGCCATTCCTCCAGCTTGTGTCGGCATGTTTGCAATCGATTCCAACTGCTGCTTTTTCATCAGCTCAAATTCGATCGGATCAAATTTCGGGTGAAACAATTTGTCTTCTACCAATGCAAGTGTTGCATCAAGATTTCGTGTAAGCGAGCTGATGAACACTTGTATTTCATCGTTGTTCACAGAAACGCTGATCTCGCTTCCGAGCAATTCCATTTCGGTTTCAATGGAAGCGGCTGTTCTGTTTGTTGTAGATTGATCAAGCATTTTCACCAGCAACATGGCAACACCTGCCTGCGTAGTATCTTCCTGGCGGTGACCTGCGGCAATGGTCAGCATCATATAGCTGCGCGGCACTTCCAGCGATTGTGTTCCGATCAGTTGTAATCCGTTGCCGAATTTGTCTCTCCAGATTCCCGGTGGTTTTACTGCCGGTGTTGGTCCTGCATCCGGATGTTTTACGCGGGAGAAATTATCAACTGCTTTGCGCACGACAAGATTTTTATATTCCGGGCTTTCTGCGGCACCAACTTTGTGCTCTGGAATTTTGTAGTTGTCAGCACGTGCTTTTAATTCCGGTTTTCCTTTCGGAACTACAGTTAAAATCACGGCAGGTTTTCCTTTGATGTATTTTGCATATACACGCATTACATCATCCACGCTTAATGCCTGGTAACGCGCAAGATCTTTCTGAATTTGATTCGGATTACCTACGAAGGTTTGATAAGATGCAAGCAAAGATGCTTTTCCTTCCACGCTCGTCAATTGATCAAGCAAATATCCTTCGATGAATAATTTGTACCGTTTCAAATCATCTTCTGTCACACCCTGATTTTCAAAATCTGCTAATGCAATATTGATCAGACTATCCGCTTCATGTGGTGTATGACCCGGGAACGTCCTGATATTGATCCCGATCATTCCTGAAAGTTCCTGCGTAGAGCTGAACATCGAAACGCTTGCAGCCACTTTTGATTCAACGAATGTTTTGTAAAACACGGAACTTTTTCCTTCAGAAATAATATTGCATAATGCATCAAGCGCCGCTTCATCTGCATGATAAGAAGGAACTCCCGGGCGCACTACTGTTAATTGCGGAAAACGAATATTGTCTTCATAAGAAATAGCGCGGTCAGCTGTTAATGTCGCCGGCATTGCAGGCATTGCTTTTACTTCCGGTCCGCGTGGAATTGTTCCGTAATATTTTTGCACGAGCTTTAATACATCAGCAGTTTTTACATCGCCAACCACAGTAAGCGTTGCATTATTCGGTCCATACCAGCGAAGGAAAAAGTTTTTAAGATCCGTTACATTCACCCGGTTCAGATCTTCGATATAACCGATCGTGGTCCATGAATACGGATGGCCTTGCGGATACATTGCTTCACCGATCTTTTCCCAAACTAATCCGTAAGGCGCATTTTCATAACGTTGTCCGCGTTCATTTTTAACTGTGGCGCGTTGAATTTCAAATTTAGGTTGTGTAACCGAATCGAGAAGGAAACCCATACGATCTGCTTCCAGCCATAATGCGAGCTCTAAATTATTTGCAGGAACAGTTTCAAAATAATTTGTGCGATCGGTATTAGTGGTTCCGTTCATTCTTCCACCCGATTCTGTGATGAGCTTAAAATGTTCATCATCGCCAACGTGCTCAGAACCCTGGAACATCATATGCTCAAAAAAGTGAGCGAAACCTGAACGGCCTTCCTGCTCACGTGCAGAACCCACATGATAGGTAACATCCACATGCACGATCGGATCGGAATGATCTTCGCTGATAATGAGAGTCAGCCCATTCGGAAGAACATATTTTTCATAAGGAATAACGAGCTTACCATTTCCGTTGGTCGTTACTTTTTCTACAAGCTTCGGAGTTGTAGCAACCACTTGCGCGGAAAGGAAAACAACAGTAAAAATAAATGCTAAAGAAATCGATAGTTTTTTCATGGGACGTTGTCGGTTGAGGCACAAAAATAGGAAAACTACCATCCGAATTACCTGCCTGTGGCTGAGGGGCATACAATTGTTTTTATCGGTTAGAAATGGGGATTGGCGGAAGCGGATTTTTCCTTCGTATCTTTGCACCTGCAATTGGTTTGAACTTTATAAAAAAACAAAAAAATATGTATCCTCCACAATTAGTAATGCCAATGAAAGCCGAGCTGGTGAATGTTGGCTTTGAAGATTTGAGCACTCCTGAACAAGTTAATGCTGCGATCACTACACCGGGAACGGTTTTGGTGGTTGTGAATTCTGTTTGTGGATGTGCTGCAGGCGCTGCGCGTCCGGGCGTTAAAATGTCGGTGCTTGGCGAAGGAAAAAAGCCTGGAAAGCTGACAACTGTATTCGCAGGTTTCGATACAGAAGCTGTAACTGAAGCACGTAAATTTTTCGCGCCGTATCCGAATTCTTCTCCTGCTATTGCTCTTTTCAAAGACGGAAAGCTGGTTCATTTTGTAGAGCGTCATCACATCGAAGGCCGTTCTGCTGAAATGATCGCTGAACATTTGAGACAGGCTTATGCGGAATTCTGCTAATTACGGATCTGGTAATCTGGGTAATTGAGATTCGGAATAAAAAAATTGAGAAAATAGAATTGGGTTGTCGATATAAATCTGCAACCCATTTTATTTTAAATTTCCCATCCCGATCTTTCATCGGGAAGATTACCAGATTACTAAATCACCACCACAGATCCCCCTTTCCGGCAATCCGGATATTTTTGGCTCACTCCAATGGGCACTTTAAATTGCTAACTTTAAATTGTTAACCTCAACCGGAAGAATAAGTAGCTGATGAGAATATTTTTACGCTGGACAATTACCCTGCTGATTATTTCGGTTCCGGTTATCAGCAAAGCAAATTTCAAAGATTCATTACAGGCAATATCCACTTTACCTGATGACACAGGAAAAGTAACGGCGTTGAATAACCTTGCGCTTTGGGTCAGCGCTGAGAATTCCGACAGCGCGATTATCATAAGCAACCAGGCATTAAAATTGGCGCAGGGAATAAAATGGGATTTTGGCATTGCTAAATCGCTGCATTTTCTTGGCATGTTCTATGGGAACAAAGCAGAAAACAAACGTTCGCTTGATTATTCGCTGGGTGCATTGGATTTGTGGAAACAGCAGGAATTAACAGCTACAGATCAGAACAAAAACCTGATCCTGCAAAGTAAATCAAGAACCCTTGGACATATCGCCATCAATTACATGGACATGGGTAATTATCCCCGTGCGTTAGATTATTATTTCGAGGCGTTAAAGATAAGTGAAGCCACCCGCGATAGTGTTATGATCGCAACTACGCTTGGAAATATCGGCATTGTTTATACCGAGCAGGGCTATACTGAAAAGGCGCTGGATTATTATTTCAAAGCATTAAAAGTAGATGAAGAGCTCGACAACAAATCCGGCATTTCCATTAACCTTGGCAATATAGGAACGGTTTATAGTGATGCTGGAGAATATGCGAAAGCGCTGGGATTCTATTTGAGAGCGCTTCCACTTGAGGAAGAGTTTGGTGAGAAGGACGGAGTGGCGTTGTTGCTTGGCAATATCGGCCTTGTATATGAAAGCGAGAAGGAATATGAAAAGGCGCTGGAATATTATTTCAAAGCGTTGGCGATCGGGAAAGAGGGAGGCAATGCTACTACAGTTGCTGTGCAGCTTCGTGCAATTGGAACGCTTTATTCAGAAATGGGAAAATATAAGGAAGCGGAAAATTACCTGCTGCAGGCGTTGGCAATGGATGAAAATTCAGAGGCGCTGGCACAAATCAAGGATGATGAGCTTGCGCTAAGTGTGCTTTATTCCCAAACCGGCCGTCATGCATTGGCGCTGGATCATTTCAAAAAGTATGCAGCTGCAAAAGACAGTTTGTATAACGAAGAGAATGCGGAGAAATTTGTTCGTTCTGAAATGAATTACGAGTTTGAAAAAAAAGAAGCGAATCAAAAAGCGGAGCATGATAAAGCAGTGATTGCACTTGAAGCAGAAAACCGGATTGCAAAAACAGCGCGTAATTTTATTATTGCTTTAGCAATCATGCTGGTTGGATTGATCAGCTTTGGATTTACCTGGTTTAATAACAGGAAAAATCTTCGTGTCAAAGAACATTTTTCACAGCAGCTTATTTTATCGCAGGAAAAAGAAAGGCAGCGCATCTCGAAGGAGCTGCACGATAGCATTGGACAGAATATGCTTTTTATTAAAAATCAGCTTATAAAACAAAATGATACTGCGTTGTTGGTTTCGGTAAATGAAACGCTCGAAGAAGTAAGGAATATTTCAAAAGATCTTTATCCTAACCAGCTTGAACGATATGGCCTTGCTGCTGCAGTTGATGCGCTCGCAGAAAAAGTAACAGAAACTTCTTCCATTTTTGTCAGCCATGATCTCGAAGCATTCAGCAAAGAAATTTCTTCTGATAAGCAGATCAATTATTATCGCATCATACAGGAATGTATTACCAATACGCTGAAACATTCGGAAGCAACAGCATTGCGCATCACAGCAAGCGCAGCTGATGGAATGATAGAGCTGATCGTTCAGGATAACGGGAAAGGTTTTGATAAATTGATCCTTGCCAAAAAAGCACAACATTCTTTTGGGATGCTGAATACCGAGGAAAGGGTGCATTATCTTCAAGGCAGGTTTGATGTTCAGACCTCACCTGGGAACGGAACTAAATACACATTCAATCTTCCTGTATAATAATAGTAATCGTGATTATGAAATATACAGCCATTGTAGCCGATGATCATCCCATATTCCGAAAAGGACTTGTAGAAATACTGAGCGGGATCAGCAATCTTGAAATTGTAGCTGAGCTTTCGGACGGGCTACTGGCTTACCAGAGCATACTGGCAAAGCGGCCTGATATTGCAATCCTGGATATTGAAATGCCGGGCTTAACAGGTCTTGATATTTGCAGGAAGGTGATGAGTGAAAAATCAGAGACTAAGTTCATCGTGCTTACTATGCACAGGGATAAAAACTTTTTTAATGATGCGATGAGGATTGGTGTATTGGGTTATTTATTGAAAGATCATGCGATATCTGAATTGATAACCTGTGTTCAGAACGTTTTGAAAGGTGAACGGTTTGTGAGTCATGGAATAGAAAACCTGCTTGAAAATGCTGCTCAAAATGATCTTCCTGAACTGTCGCTTCTTACTGCCACAGAAAAAGTAATACTGAAGCTGATAGCAGATACCAAAACATCTGCCGAGATCGCGCAGCTACTTTTTGTCAGCCCGCACACAGTTGACAGTCATCGTTCTAATATCGTGAAGAAGCTTGGTCTGGAAGGAAAAAATTGGTTGCTGAAATTCGGTAGCCAGCACAAACATTTGCTTTAAACTTTACCCTGCTCCTTGTTACGAATGGTGGGTAACCACTATTCCCTCCCCCGGTTATACCTTTTACTTTTACAAGCGCAAAGCAGCAGTATTATCTGCTGAATGCTTTGCTATTTTCAATTATAACCAACCAACTTCCATGCGTTATTTCTCTGCTTCAAAAAGTATTTGCCGGTTACTGATTTTTGTTGCCGCAATTTTCTTTCTCCAAACCGGCAATGCCCAGGTGGTTGTTACAGGTGCGCTGGCAGGGAATGGAAATTACACCACGCTCCGTGCTGCATTTTCCAGCATAAATTTTAATGCTCAGACCGGAGCCACTATTCTTGTTACCATTAATGGCAACACAAACGAAAATATATTTACCAGCACTTTGCAAGGCGGACTATGGTCAAGCATTACGGTCAGGCCCGGTGCAGGTGTAAATGCAACGATCAGCGGAATAAGCACAGGTGGTTTTCCGATGATCGATCTCAACGGCGCCGACAATGTAACCTTCGATGGTCTTAATACCGGTGGCAGTTCGCTTACCATTTCAAATGCGGCGACTTCCAATGCCAATTACTCCAGCACTTTCCGCATATCAAACGGCGCTACCAACAATATTATAACCAATTGCACTATTGAAGGATCAACAACCGGCGCTACAACATCTGCGAGCATTACTGCTACTATTCTTTTTACGGGTGATGGAACTACACCAAATGGTAACGACAACAATACGATCAGCAATTGCACCATCAAAGCAGCGGGAACAAACCTGCCGGCAAAAGCCATTGCCAGTATCGGATCACCTTTTCCGGTAGCAATTAATAACAGCGGGAACATTATTACCGGCAACAACTTTTCCGATTATTTCGGCGATAACGGCAGCGCGGCAATCTATCTGGATGCCGGAACCACAGACTGGACGATCACGAACAATAAATTCTACCAGACAAGCCCGCGTACGGCAACAGTTGGAAGCATACATGCAGCAATACACTTCAATAACGCTAATATTAATAACTGCCTGGTAAGCGGTAATACAATAGGATATGCGAGCGCGTCAGGAACCGGAACGTATACCATTAACGGACTTGTAGGAACCAAGTTTTTACCGATCTATATTTCTGCGCACGGAAGCACGACCGGAACAGTTATTCAGAATAATACCATAACTGCAATTTCTCTTTCAGGTGATGTAAGGGGCATTGGCCTTGCCTCTTCTTTCATGGGAATTTGTATTGTATCGGGCCGGGTAACTGTCACAAATAATATGATCGGAAGCGCTACGGTGCCAGGCGCAATCCTGATAGCCAGCACAAGTGGGCTCAACGGCGAAATGTATGGCATATTTGCTTCTCCTGCGCTGTCCACAACATGTTCAAACAATAGTATCGGTGGGTTCACAATAAGTAATAGCTCTGCCGCTCAAGAAACATTTGTCGGATTGCGTTTTACTTCAGCCAATGGGCTAATAAACACCGCTCAGAATAATACAATTGGTTTTACTGCTGCACCTGTTACCGTTAATGCAATATTGAACAGCAGAGTTATCGGGATATATTCACAAACAGGCGCTGCCAATATTACAGGCAATACAATTACATATTTAAGTTGCAATGCAAGTAATCTAGGTACCGGAATGAATAGTTCGGTTGCAGGTATTTTAAGTGATAAT
>JBKJMR010000553.1:0-4257 GCA_046596275.1 Bacteroidia bacterium
AAGTATTTTACAATGCGCTTCCGAATTCTACTTTCAATTATAAATTCTCGAAAGGAAAAAATCTGAAAGTGGTGTATCGCACTTCAACTAATGCACCAACTGTTGGACAGCTTCAAAATGTAATTGACAACAGCAACCCGCTCCAGCTGCGTGCCGGTAATACTGATCTTTCACAAAGTTATGAGCACACGCTGATCACACATTATGGAAGAACGAATGCAGAAAAAGCAACAGGACTTTTCGCTTTCTTTTATGCATCGCTTCAAAGCAATTACATTGGTAACTCAACAATCATTGCAAGAGCAGATACAACCGTAAGCGGTGTTTTCCTCAATGCAGGATCACAGCTCACACGCCCCGAAAATATGTCGGGATACAAAAGCGGAAGAATGTTTGTTACTTATAGCTTTTCCCTTACCAAACTTAAGTCAAATCTTGGTTTGACTGTTTCAACGAACGTCTCAGAAACGCCGGCCATCATCAACGGAAAAACAAATTACTCCACCAATGTTAATTTCGGACCGGGGGTTACACTCTCAAGCAACATTTCCGAAAAGCTTGATTTCACTGTTTCATATAACGGCGCTTTTAATACGGTACAAAACTCTGTCCAGGTACAATCAGATAATCAGTATTTCACACATACTGCATCGGCGAAATTTAATTGGATTTTCTATAAAGGATTTGTGTTCAATACAACTGTTGATAATATTTATTATTCGGGACTCGGGCAAGGTTACAACACCAATTATTTATTGTGGAATTCTTCGCTTGGATATAAATTTTTCAAGGATAAATCGTTCGAAACAAAATTCAGTGTTTTTGATATGCTGAATCAAAACCGAAGCGTGAGCCGTACCGTAACTGATACATATATTGAAGACAGCCGTACGAATACACTTCAGCGCTATTTTATGCTTACATTAACATATAACATTAAACATTTCAAAACACCGCCGCCGGAACAGGAAGCTGCACCGGCGCAAAATCCTTCTCCCAAAAAGTGATTTTGCATTTATTGAGAATTCATTCCATGTATTTACATGGAATTGCATTTTGAATCCGTATTTTTGCATTTTGATTATGAACTTTCTTTTTTTGAATTATGGATTATTTTTTGAAAGCAAAGTTTTCACTTCTCATTATTCCTGCACTTGCGATTTTAAATAGTTGCGGGAATAAATCGGATGAAACTAAAACGGTTAGCAGGGAAGCTCCGGCCATTGAAGGTTACGTAGTAAAACCACAAAGCATACAGGATCGCATTGAAGTTTCAGGCACTTTACTTCCTGCCGAAGAAGCAGTGTTGATGCCCGAAGTTGCAGGCCGGATTACCATGCTGAATCTTCCGGAAGGAAAACATGTTTCAAAAGGAACGCTGCTTGTAAAATTATTTGATGCAGATCTCAGAGCCGAGCTTGCTAAGCTTCAATCACAGCTCACCAATGCAAAATCAATTGCAGGCCGCCAGAAAGAATTGCTTGCATTAAACGGCATCAGCCAGATTGAATATGATCAGTCGCTGATCCAGGTTACTTCTTTTGAAGCTGATATAGCTTCTGTGAATGCACGAATTTCCAAAACAGAAATACGTGCGCCGTTTAACGGAACAATCGGTTTGCGAAAGATCAGTGAAGGCGCATTTGTTGCTCCCGGAACACCACTCGCTACTATTCGCTCTGATCAGCAATTGAAACTGGATTTCAGCGTGCCGGAATCGTATGCTGCTGAAATTGATAAAAACACCAGCATTCAATTTTCCATTGCGGGCGACAGCACTAATTTTACTGCATCAGTTATTGCGACAGAACAAAATGTAGAATCCGGTTCAAGAAATCTACGCGTACGTGCGCTGGTGAACAGCACAGATAAAAAATTGGTTCCGGGTGCATCTGCGAATGTAAACATTGGTTTCAGTGTGCATGAAAATGCAATTCTTGTTCCGAGCCAATCCATTATTCCGCAGGCAAGATTCAAGAGTGTTATTGTAAGCAGGAAAGGAAAAGCCGAATTTGTTAAAGTGCAAACCGGCATCCGTACGCCCTCTTCTATTGAGGTCACCTCCGGAATTGCGCAGGGTGATACAATTGTTACTACCGGAATTCAGTTTGTCCGCCCCGGTTCAGCATTAAAGTTTTCATCAGTTAAATAAAAGACGAATGCTATTATCAGACCTTGCTCTTCGTCGTCCTGTTGGCGCTATTGTGCTGAGCATCCTTATTATTTTATTCGGTGCAGTTGGTTATACTTTTCTCGGCGTACGTGAATATCCTGCTATTGATCCACCGACAATTTCTGTTCGAACAAATTACACCGGCGCAAATCCTGAAATTGTAGAATCACAAATTACGGAGCCGCTTGAAAAATCGATCAACGGAATCGAGGGTATAAAATCTGTTATATCTTCTTCTGCGCTTGGCTCCAGCAATATTACTGTTGAATTTGAGCTTGGCGCTGATCTTGAAAAAGCAGCAAACGATGTGCGCGATAAAGTTTCTGAAGCTGCTCGGAATTTACCTGATGACATTGATGCGCCACCGACAGTAAGAAAATCAGATGCGAACAGCGATCCGATCCTTTTTATGCCGGTACAAAGCACAAAGATGAATGATCTTGAGCTGAGCCTTTATGTTGAAAATGTAATGCAGGAAAAGCTGCAGACCATTCCCGGCGTTAGTGAAGTGCGGATCTTCGGTCAGCGCAGGCCTGCTATGCGTATGTGGATTGATCCTGCAAAACTTTCTGCACGCAATCTTATTGTACAGGATGTTTCGAATGCGCTTGAAAGAGAAAATATTGAGCTTCCTGCCGGGAAAATTGCCGGTGACAAAACTGAAATGGCTGTAAAAGTTTCAGGACGGCTTATCACCGAAGAAGATTTTAATAATTTAATCATCAGCCAGGAAAACGGCGAGATCATTCGCTTCAAAGATGTTGGTGAAGCCGTGCTGGGTCCCGAAAATCCTGAAACCATTTCACGTTTGAGAAACATCAGCGCAGTTTCTCTTGCTGTTATTCCGCAGCCGGGCGCAAATTATATCGAGATCTCTGACGAATTTTATAAACGTTTTGAGCAGATCAAAAAAACAATGCCGGAAGGAATGTCTATTGATGTCGGCATTGACAAATCAAAATTTGTACGACGATCCATCAGCGAAGTAAAAGAAACCTTATTGATCGCGGTGCTGCTAGTGATCCTGATCATTTATTTATTCTTCCGCGACTGGCTGATCGCATTGCGTCCGTTGATCGATATTCCGGTTTCATTGATCGGCGCATTTTTCATCATGTACATTTTCGACTTTTCGATCAATGTCCTCACCTTGCTCGGAATTGTACTTGCAACCGGGCTTGTTGTGGACGATGGAATTGTTGTAACCGAAAACATTTATAAAAAGATTGAAGGAGGCATGGATCGCTTCAAAGCTGCACAGGAAGGAACGCGTGAAATTTTCTTTGCGGTAATTTCTACTTCCATTACGCTTGCTGTTGTTTTTATTCCTGTAATTTTTCTTGAAGGATTTACAGGACGATTGTTCCGTGAATTCGGAATTGTAGTAGCGGGCGCCGTTTTAATATCCGCGCTTGTCTCGCTGACATTAACTCCTGTGCTCAATGTGAAGCTCAGTCGTAAAGTGCATAAACAATCGCGTTTTTATACTGCAACAGAACCATTTTTCCGCGGAATGGAAGACAAGTACCGCAGCACATTGAATGTTTTTATGAAGCGTCGCTGGCTGGCTTTGTTCATGCTTGTTGGATGTATCGCGATTATAATCCTCGCCTTTGTAAATCTTAAAGAAGAACTTGCACCAATGGAAGACAGGAGTGCCGTGCGGATTCCGATCACTGCGCCGGAAGGAACTTCTTTTGATTACATGGATAATATTGTATATCGTGTGAGCGATGCTGTCATCGATAGTGTACCCGAAGCGAGAATGATCTTCAGTCTCACAGCAGCAGGCGGCGGCGGAACTGCTTCTGTCAATTCCGGCACAGTGATCGTCAGGATGGATGATCCCGATACACGTGAAGCATCACAGCAGGAAATCGCGGATCGTTTAACGCGGATCACAAAACGATTCCCTGAAGCAAAAATGTTTGCCTCGCAGGAACCAACGATCAGCACTTCGCTTGGTTCTGCTTCTCAAATGGCTGTACAATTTGTTTTACAGAACCTGGATTTCGAAAAGTTACAGGCAGCTATTCCGAAATTTTTCAGCGCTGCGCAAAAAGATTCCTCCTTCGCAATGGTGC
>JBKJMR010000411.1:0-4035 GCA_046596275.1 Bacteroidia bacterium
TTAAATTTCAACGCTTGCTGAATTAATAAATCGGAATTATTTCCCGCAGCCAAAACTTCCACAATAAAATTTTCAGGATTCGCCGCAATAACATCGAGCGCTTGTGTACCGATAGAACCAGTTGAGCCGAGAATGGCTAAATGTTTGGGAGAAATTTCTTGTTTTGACATGCAGGGACAAAGTTAGCCATCCCGATCTTTAATCGGGACAGATTTACATAGATTTTGAAATAACTGAAACGGACAAGTATCCATTGATATGGGACAGTTATTCAAAGGGTGAAAAAATGAGTAAAAGCGGGTCTAATTTCGAAGTATGAAATGTTTTTTTGTAATTAGCGGATTACTGTTTTCACAACTTGTGAATGCACAGCAATGGCCTGTTGCTGTCATTAACGATCCTGATGGTTTTGTTTTTGTTCGTTCAGGTCCCGGGAAAGAAAATCCGGTAATAGATACAATCGCTGAAAACACCTTTTTCTTTTGTGCCGGTGATACCAGCAAGTTTTGGATTTATATACAGAATCCAGTCGACGGAAAAACAGGTTATATGCATCGTTCACGCATTACCTTTTTTTACCAACTTAATTCAACAAAACAGCACAAGCTAATACTCAATGCGTTTACGGAAATTGTAGTGGTTACGAATGCTTATTATCGATCGAAGGAGGCATACGATTCAAAAGAGAAAAGGGCTTTGAACAAAAAGCGGGGTGAAGTTTACGAAGCCAAATATGCACCGGCGTGTATTGCATTTGGAGAGCATTTTAGCATGCACCCAGATTCAGTTTTACTGGTCGCTTTCTTTAAAACTTTAAATCCACTTTCCGGTTCTGCCGATGAAGGAATTCCATCCACATGTGCCAGCTGTTGGTTATCGCATCCTGCGTTTGTAGAAAATATTGTTTGTCATTGGAAGAATGAGCATGAACGTCTTACAATCATCTCATCGGTTGAAACAGGAATAGCTTTAGGTGGATTTAAAATAGGACCCGAAAAATCCCCCGGGATGTACACGAAGCTGAGAATGAAATGTAATTAGATGGACTTTTCTTTTCTCAATCACCCTCCGCCGCGGCGGACACCAGATCACCAAATCTCGTCCACTGGCAATCTTAATATTCATCAGACCCCATCACCCAGATAAATGATTGCAGATCCATCATGTCTTTCGGCTTCAGATCTGCGTTGTCTTTCTTCACTTGTTTCGCAAAACCTAAAAGACTTTGATACGTTTCCCAATTGGGTTTTGAGGAATACGAAAAATCATAACCATAATTCTCCGCAGCGATTTGTGTGACACGCGGCTTAAGAAAAATATGTTTTTTAGGATCGGCGATAAATCCGAAAACGGTTTGCAGCGGCCAGGTACGAACGCGCGTTTGTTTGCGAGGCAGGCGATCCAGGGTTTCCGCGAAATTTTCAAACCGGTCTCTGAAATCACCTGCGCCGTAAACGTATTCAAATAGGCCCAGCGCAAATGCCTTTGCTCCTCGTTCCAACTTCACTGCATCGCGCAAGGCCATTTTTTCAAATGAGAACAGCAAATTAGTTTTGGTTTCAATATTCACCGCCAGCTTTGCAATCTCATTATATTTCTCCCCCTCTATCAACTCCAAAAAAGCATATTTATTCAATACCTTCTCCCACGCTAAATGCGCTTCCCACTTGTAATTGCGTTCCCAATTCAGGTATTTCTCATCCACAAATCCTTTCGGAAAATAACAGAGAAATTTCTTCCTGCATCGTACACGTAATTTTGAATGATCAACAACACTTTCCATCGCATAATCATTGGCAAAGTTTATACCAATGGCTTTTACCTATGAAAAACAGTGAATTCTGTAGAGATGATTTCCCCGGTCGTAAAAATTCTTCGAAATCATTGTGGATTCAATTGCCCGAATTCAATTTTCAATCTTGAATTTTGAATCTTGAATTTCATTGAATAAAATCTGCGGCTACTGAAAAACCATATACTCATTCGGGTCAACCGGAGTTCCGTTGTACCACAATTCAAAATGAATATGCGGACCAACATTTTGTTCACCCGAACTTCCGACAATTGCGATCGGATCACCTGCATTTACATATTCGCCGGGCTTTTTAAGCAATGCAGCATTATGCTTATAAATTGAAATTAAATTATCAGAATGCTGAACGGAAATAACATAACCATCTCCCGTGGTCCAGCCGGCTGAAATAACCGTTCCATCCAGCGTTACACGCACAGGCTCATTTTCATTGCTCGCAGTTACATCCACACCAAAATGTTCTTCCGCTGCATTAAAACTATTCGTCACGCTTCCTGAAACAGGGATGAAAAAGAAAAATCCGCTAATGCCGCCTTTTCGTTTTACCCCGATGGAAAGCGAATACTGATCCATCGATTCAATTTCATTGCGCAAGGCAGAATCCGCCGCGCTTGGCCGGAAATCCAGCTCGGTATACTTTTTTGACGAATCCCGCGGATCTTTCGGATGCTCGGCGGTATCTCTTCCGGATAAGATCATGGACAAATTATCCATGTAAAGCTGTTTGTTCTTAAGCGCCTTTTCCATGGAATCCGTTTTCCAGGTCAGCTTCATTAGGTCTTTTTGCATGCCAACATCCGCGTAGCCTGGAATGTACTCGCGTAAAGGTGTAAAAGCCACGGTGCTGACCACCAGCGTGATCATGACAATTGTACTCAGAAAGATCAGGACGAGGAATCCGAGCGGCGTTAACCGGAGCGAAAAACGTTCCTCAAACGTGTCGTCGTTCATCACCACCAGGCGGTATTTATTCCGCAGGCGTTCAATCAATTTACGTTTTTCCTTATCTGCTGTCATAGAGGAGAGCCGCAAATATCGTAATAAACCAAGCTTTTAAGGCAACCGGAGGCTATTTTGACCGTCTTCTTTGAGGGAATACACTATTTTTGCAATCCCGGCGTTACCCTGATTCAGCTGGTTTTTAGTCGTGAAGAAATACTCAATATATCACATTAGCTTTCTGCTCTTTTTTGTTCTGATCATTGTCGGGGCCTGCTCCACAACGAAGAACACTTTTGTAACGCGGACCTACCACAATATAAATGCGCGGTATAATGGCTATTTCTATGCCCGCGAAAGTCTGAAAGATGCGCAGGCCAAGATCGATAAGAGTTATGTCGACGATTATTCGCAGCTGCTCCCGCTTTTCCGTTTGCCAACTACGCCCGAAACCAAAGGAAGCTTCGTTGACCTCGAAAAAGCAATTAAAAAAGCCACTACCTGTATTGAGCGTCATGCCATTACGCTCAAGTCGGGCGCCGAAGTAGCAGGTGCGGTAAAATGGATTGACGATTGTTACCTCGTTATCGCCCAGGCACATTATTATAAAGGAGAATACATTACCTCGCTGGAGATCTTTGATTACATGATCCAGAAATATTCTGCTTACCCGATCAAAACGGATGCATTGCTCTGGAAAGCCCGCACACAAATTGCCCTCGGCGCTTTTACACAGGCTGAATCTTTGCTTGATGTTGTTGCGAATGATAAAACAGCTTCGAAAGATGTTATTGCGCTTACAAAAGCAACGTATGCCGACCTGTATATGCAGACCGGTAATTATGCAAACGCGATCAAATACCTCGAAGAAGCTATTGAATTAACAAGCAACAAAAAAGTTCTCGCACGCTATACATTCGTTCTTGCGCAGCTTTATGAAAAGGTCGGGAAAGAAAAAAATGCGTTTGAGAATTTCGGAAAGGTTGTCGATATGCATCCTGGTTATGATATGTTCTTCAATGCGAAATTAAATCGTGCACGTTTGAGCGCTGCGAATGAAAAGAACCGGACAGCAGCAAAAAAAGATCTTCAGAAAATGCTTGCTGATCCGAAGAACACAGAATATAAGGATCAGATCTATTACACCCTTGCACAACTCGATCAGCGCAGCAATAACAAAGTGGGTGCGATGAATTATTACAGGCAATCTGTTGCATCAAGTGTTGGAAATAACAAACAAAAAGCGCTTTCATATCTGGCTCTTGGTGATATTTATTTCGCCG
>JBKJMR010000581.1:0-3225 GCA_046596275.1 Bacteroidia bacterium
ATTCCGGAAGCACAGCGCGGAATAGGCCTCAAAAGTATCCAGAGCCGTGTGCAGCTGATCAACGCTTCAATTCAGTATTATACCCTCGGACCAGGGCAAGCAGGAATAGCAATCGAAGTTCCATTCCACGATCTATGAAGAAATCAATTAAGCTCGCGGTCGTAGATGACCAGCACCTGTTCCGCAAAGGACTGATCTCACTCATCAAAGAGTTTGAAGAAATTGATATTGTCATAGAAGCTTCAAACGGCAATGAGCTCGTTGAAAAATTAAAAACTAAAAAGCCCGCGGTTGTTTTGCTTGATCTTGAAATGCCCGTCATGGATGGCATCGAAACAACTGAATTTCTCCAGCGGAAATATCCTGAAATAAAAATCCTCATCCTCACCATGCATAATGAGGAAGAGATCATTCTTCACCTGCTGGAAAAAGGCGCACACGGATTTCTACTGAAAGATCAGCCGATAGAAACACTGGTGGATGCCATTTACGCAGTAATTGAGAACGGCTATTACTTCAACGATCACATTTCCAAAGTGATGGTGAAAGGTCTTGTAAGAACACAAAAAATAAAACCAAACTTTCACGAAGCCCGCTTGTCAGAAAGAGAAATTGAAGTCGTTAAGTTCATTTGCAAGGAATACACGAATAAAGAAATTGCAGACAAACTTTTCATCAGCGTAAGAACAGTCGACGGTCACCGGGAAAAGATCCTGCAAAAAACAAAAGCAAAAAATGCTGTCGGAATTGTGATGTATGCACTCAAGAATAATCTCCTGGATTAACATCAAGCTTCATCTTAAACCTTCCGGCTTTTTTGTTCAAACGCAACCCTCGCGTTATTTAATTGTTTAAACCACGCTCGCGTTTCTTTTCCCTTATACTTTTCGCATTTCTTTATAAATCAGCGAGGGGCAAATCCATCGGATTTGCCCCTCGCTTTTTAAACAAACAAAAACAATCGTTATTCTTTAACGAACTTCTCTTTTTTAACAGAACCATCAGCGCTCTGAACAGTGATAAAATAAACACCTGCAGCAAGATTGGTAAGATCCGCACGGTAAATATTTTTTGTCACTGCTTTTGCAGCTGCTACTTCTTGTCCGTTAGCATTCAGAATACGAACCACAGCATTTTCTTCAGTCACTGTGATGTTGATCTCCTGGTTTGCCGGATTCGGGAACACATTCATTCCTGTTGATTTTTCCGGAATAGTTGTATTAGCCTTTTTCAATGGTGTAGTTTGACCAACAACAACATCATAGCAGATACGCTCCTCGCATTTTTGGATAACGTTACCCGCTGCATCATAAATACAAACTGTAACGAGCAAGCATACTTTATAACTTCCCGGAGTGGAATAAATGTGGAACGACGGCATTGTTGGTCCGGAATAAATTGGTGAACCATCACCGAAATCCATTTCGTAGTTACAGATGCTGCCAGGTCCAAAGGTTGTTAAGTCAACAAAATGGATTTGCAGTGGATTGCTTGTAGAAGCGTACCATTTGAAGTCAGGTCTGACAAAGCATGGAGGCGGAGGACAAACATCTACTTTTTTGCAGAACTGCTCGCAACATGTTTTACCATCAGAATCTGTTGTGATGATTGTGAGGCAAACCAGGTAAGTTCCCGGAGCTGCATACGAATGTGTAGGATCTTCAAGTGTAGAAGTTCCGCCATCACCGAAAGTCCAGTACCATGAAACAACAGGAGAAACACCGGTGTTGTAACCGTCAAAAGTTATCGGGTTGCAACCGGTCCATGTGAATTCAGGTTTCGGTTCGCAAGGATAAGTACAGGTATTGCAATCAGACTGGAAATACAATCCGTAAAGTGCAATATTGTAACAATCGCCACTTACAACGTTTCCGAATGTAGATGTTGTTTGTCCAGGGAAAACTGTTGTTGGCACTTCAACAAAATCCCACCAGTCTTCCAATGCAGGATATCCCGCTACGTTATTCAGTTCAAGCTGTGAGCCTAGTCCCTGCAAATCGCCAACGCCAATGAATGCACGTGCATTAAAAACGTTACCGCTGCAAGCAGTGAAGCCTGTCATGGTTTGTGAAACAGCAGTTCCAAGACGAACCATTGCGCCATCCCAGATGATCAAGTCACCCTGAAAAGCAGCAGTCGGGTCACGCCAGATAACCACCATTGTTGCACCATCCACATCATTCGGAGATCCTGTAGGAAATCCGCTGATAGAATAGTTACCGTTACCGGAAATGGTTGCTGTAACATCAGCGCGGTAAGTAGTAGAGTTTGCATAACCCCAGCACTTATCCTGGTCAACGCCAACAAGCGCCATCGGAATGCTGAATCCTGCGAATACAGGATTGGTTATGTTCAAGGTGATTGGCGCTCCGTCTCCGGAAGCATCACACCAAACAAATGCCTGCACAATAACTGCAGAAGCCGGAATACCGGCAATTGTAAATGTTGCAGGTTGTGCTACTCCCGCCGGAAAGAAACGCTGCCCGAGCCTGTTCGTGGCAGTCGCGTAATCAAGTCCACACTCACTGGCCTGGAATGCAGGTCCGAGTTGGCCATCCCCATCCAATGTCGTTGGCGGATTTCCCTGTCTTGCCGAAAGTGAATTCCGGTCTTCAGGATTTATTCCGCTAACTTGTGTAGAGCCGTTCTGTGCTACCAATTGGGTTGCCCCCAAAAGGAGAACACCCATCATCATTTTGCGTAAAAGTTTCATAAAGAATGTAAGTTTTGGTGAACCGTAAATATATATCAATAAATACCCTTAGTTTATAAAATGACAATTAAATATTAATACATACGCAATAAACTACCTATGTATCAACCTGTTAAAATTTCATTTGGCCCGCAAAAAGTTGATGTATGGATTAAAATGCGGGGGCAATTTTATTTGTTCCGACATGTGATTTACGTGGATGTGGTTATATAATAAGGTATGCTTAAATGGTTGATTAATAATTTTCATGCGTTACACCGCAGATTTTTAATGAATGATCTAAAGCCGGTAGTTATATAGTAGTACAACCAAAAGTATTTATTATCACGATGTAAGAATCATTAATAATGCCGGATAATAATTGTCACCAGGAAATTTCACCAAACTTCTTTCGTACTTTTAGAAGTATGGTTTTTTTCACTACTGTCCGAGATAAATTAAATAAGATTCAGTATACATTTAATGAAAGTGCCGGCCTTAGCGGGTTTGCCGTTAAGAATTCAGCAGAAAAA
>JBKJMR010000660.1:0-5206 GCA_046596275.1 Bacteroidia bacterium
GAAATTGCACGACGATAATTATTTCAACGGCGATGCCATCCAAAAGAAATTACAAATCGCAATTGCACAATTACCTGAAAAGCAACGATTGGTTTTTACAATGAAATATTTTGAAGATATGAAGTATGATGATATGTCAGCAGTCCTTGAAACATCAGTAGGTGCTTTAAAAGCTTCTTATCATCACGCCGTAAAAAAAATCGAAGCGTTTATTCGTGCCACAGACGATCTGACACATTAAAAAAATTCAAGATTCTCCCGATAGCTATCGGGATCAAGATTCAAGATTATTATTCTGACAACTGACTCCGCCGCGGCGGATGACACTGACAACTGACATTGACAATTGAAATGACCGATTATAACGAACATAACCTTCCTGCTGACTTCGATGATTTGTCGAAACACGCGCCTTTGCTGGATAAGCTCAGGACGAAAGGGGATGGTTTTGTTTTGCCGGAAAATCATTTTGGTGAATCAGAAGAACATATTATCTCGTTGACTAAACTTACGAATGCTGACTACCGAGATCAGACAACCGACAACTGTTTTTCTGTTCCGGAAAATTACTTTGATGAATTAGCCGATCGTATAATTGCAATTGTTAATCTCGCAACTGCTGATAAATTAAAACCGAACAATCTGTTTAAAGTTCCGGAATCTTATTTTAATGAGCTGGATGAAACGATCAATACAAAACTTGCTTTAGATAATTTAAAGCAGGATGAAGGCTTTGCTGTTCCTGAAAATTACTTCGAAAAATTTGCTGATAAAATTCTGTCGCAAATTGCTGTTAACGAATTAAACAAAAAATCTCACGACTCAAGTCTCACATCTCAAGTCTCACATCTCACATCTCAAGTCTCACCACCTGCAGGTTATTTTGATACGCTTGCCGACCGGGTTGCGGCGCGTATTGCGGACGAAGAAAAGATTGAACCGGAACAAGCAGCCGGGCGTGGAAGAATTATTGTTTTTGCTGAAGTAGTAAAACGTTATGCAAAACCAATTTCAGTTGCTGCTTCAGTTACTTTAATTCTTGCTGTTAGCATTTGGTTCTTTAATCGTGGTGAACAAGAAAAAAATGAAATCGTCAAAGTAATTACGCCTGTAAAAAATATTCCGCCCGTAATTCCTGCGCCGAAAAAAGATTCGGTTATTGTTTCTGTTCAACCTGAAAACATTGCTGTACAGCCAATAATTAATAAAGTAAAGCCACCGATAAACCTTCCTGAACAAGCAGTAGTCAAAGAGCCGAACAGCAAAGATGTTCTTGAGCAACTTGATTTGCTGGATGAAAGTATGGTTGCTGATTATCTCATTGAAACAAATGCACAAGTTGAAACTGCTCCTGCTGAAGAATCACTCAACGAAGAAATGTTACAATACCTGCTTGATCATAACACGGATCCGTCCGACATAAAATAACCCTTGCGCGATGAAAAAAATAATATTTCTACTGAGCTTCGTTTTCGCTTTCCTGGCGACCGGGCTTTCTGCGCAAACAGGAGGCTCGCCAAAAGGGAAAAACGATTCTGCACAAACTGCTTCGGGTTCCGAACGTGTGCAGGCGCTTAAAGTAGCTTACATTACAAAAGCGCTTGATCTCACTTCCGCCGAAGCAGAAAAATTCTGGCCGATCTACAATGAATACCAGGACAAACGCGAAGTTGTACGCAAGCAATTGCAAGCTGATTATAAAATTATCCGCGAGCAAGCTGATAAATTAAGCACAGAAGAATTAACCCGTATCGCTGACGAAGAAGTTGCGTTGAAAGTAAAAGATGCAGAGCTCCTTACAGAAATGCATGAGAAGCTAAAAAAAGTTTTACCGCCTAAAAAGTTAGCGCAGCTTTATGTAGCAGAAGACGATTTCAAAAAAGTGCTGATCGATATTCTTACTAAGGAAAACTCGAAAAAGTGAAAAATGTGCGAATTACGATGTACGATGTACGATTTTAAAATATGAAAAAGGCAGTATCGAAATTAAAATCTTTCCTTGTACTGGGCTGGCTGATTATTTTCATGCCGGCTTCTGCACTTTATGCGGGCGTTGGAGATTCTCTTCTGTCGAAAAACTTTATACGTTCTGCAAAACAACGCGAAGTACGAAATTATATTCGCCCATGCCTTTACATGAATTTTTATTCTTCCGGATCAAGACCGATACAAGCGGGACGTACCAATGCAAGCCAGGCAATCACAGCGCGTCTTGGCGATTATAAATTCGTGACAACAAATCTCGGTTTCTATACACCGCTTTATACTAAAACAAAATTTGCGGGAAAAGACAGCACAGATGTCAACACATTTCATTTGCTAATGACACTAAATGCTTTGACCGATCAGCCGCGTTTTTCTGGACTGGATAAGCAGCATAAATTGTATAAAGCTGGGATCGGTTTGCGCGCGATCTATGGCTTCGGATCACAATTTGTTTTGTTTGTTGACGCTTCGCCTTATGTGGTCGGTGATAAATATGATAAGCAACAAACACAGCAAGTTCGTTTAGCCAGCTCAGCCGTATTTAATTTTATGATCAGTCCGGCGTTCAGCATGAGGTTTGGTGTGACGCGAACATTTCTTTTCGGAAACCGCTATTACCTTCCGATGATGGGATTTCGTATCGGCAGGCTGGACAGCAAATTTTATTTCAGCTTACAATTTCCAAGGGCCATGTCATTCAATTTTCAGCCGGGACCGAAATTTTCTTTCAGCATTTACAGCAAAACATACGGCGGATTATACAATTTCAGCAATGGCGACAGCTTATACCCTTTCGGCGATTCGGTAATTCAATTTGGTCAGACCGGAATCTCCAATGGCATCCGTTTTGATTTCCGTCCGGGTCCGAACTTTTCCTTTTTTGTTGCAAGTGGCTTTGCAGTACGTAATCATATCTGGTTGTATTCTGCATCTTTCAACGAACGGAATAACAACAAACCATTCGCACATTTTTACGATGGAAAACCCGAGCCGGCACTCTTCATAAATTTCGGTCTCACCTGGCGTTTCGGCAAAGCAAAAAAGTCAAGCGGAAATTATTTGATGTACGATATTTTCGATCTTAATAATACCATGGACCCTGGCGATAATAATTCCGGACCCGGCAACGGCGACATCCGTAACGGAACAAAGGAAGAAGAAATGAAAAAAGTACAGTATAAAGATGTAGAAGATCTTATTGACGACACAGATCTCTATTAGGTGCATGATTACGGGATTACGGGATTACAGATTACCGATGAAGGAAAAAGTGACAGTGAAGAGAAAATTTATAATCGTAATTAGTAATTGGTAATCTGTAATCACGTAATCTGTAATTCCAGCGCAGTCAATACTTAACTTTGAAGCATATCTAACCGCCCATGCACACTTTCTTTTTTCCTGATCTTTCTGATAATATCGTATTGCTCGATGAAGACGAATCCAAACATGCAGTGCGTGTGTTGCGATTGGTTGTTGGGTCGGAAGTAATGCTGGTGGATGGAAAAGGAACACGTGCGTTTGCAAAAGTGCTGGAGGATCATCCGAAAAGATGTACGCTTGAAATTTCAGAGAAGAAAAAAGAAACAACTGAGCGGAATTACAAATTGCATATCGCGATTGCGCCGACAAAAAATCTTGACCGGATGGAATGGTTCATTGAAAAAGCCACTGAGATCGGGATTGATTCTATCGTTTTAATTTCCTGCGATCATTCAGAACGGTTTAACGTTAAAATAGATCGCATGGAAAAAGTTACGATCTCGGCGATTAAACAATCACAACAAAGCTGGCTGCCGGAAGTGAAAGGCGTGCTTTCATTTAAAGATTTTATTTCGTCTGTTCCGGAAGGTTCGCAGCGATTTATTGCTCATTGCGCAGAAGGAAAAAAATCGCCGTTAAAAAATAACATCAAACCCGAAGGAGATATTTTTATTCTCATCGGTCCGGAAGGAGATTTTTCAGGTGATGAAATTAAGCTGGCGATCGAAAATAATTTTTTGCCGGTGACGCTTGGAGAAAGAAGATTGCGAACGGAGACTGCGGCGCTTGTTGCGGTGATGACGGTGAACCTGGTATAAGAAATTTGCTAATCCGCCGCGGCGGAGCCAATGGGTTAATGTGCTAATGATTAAATGTGCAAATGTGCGGATGTGCAGATTAGATTTCAGTAAGATCATTGTATTTCAAGATTATTTCCTTAGATCGTAATCTAAAATCCACCACAGTCTCATCTGCACATCCGCTCATCCTGCACATCTGCACATCATTTTCATTTCATTAACAGTAATTAATTCCCCTTAACACGCTATACAAGTCGCCCTGCGTAATTTAAAGGATGAAATTTTCCCAAATACTGCTTCTTCCATTTTTCATTTTTTCCATTGGAGCTCTTAATGGATGCGAACAAGCTAATTCAGCTACAGATCCATCAGATAAAGCAGCCATCGTTAAAGCTGCTGCGATTGACACTGCTTTTCATGATGGCGATATTATTTTCCAGACTTCATCCAGCGGACAGAGTTATGCAATTCAATTAGCAACACATTCCATTTACAGTCATTGCGGAATATTATTTAATGACAATGGCGAATGGTTTGTATATGAAGCTGTGCAGCCGGTTATAAAAACGCCCGTTAAACTATGGATTGCACGTGGCGATAGCGGGATTTATGCGGTGAAGAGATTGAAGAATGCCGATAGTTTGTTGACAGAAAATACGCTGAAGAAAATGCGTAAATCTGTTGATCAGAAAATGGGAAAGAATTATGATTTGTGGTTTGGCTGGAGCGATGAACGCATTTATTGTTCTGAGCTGGTTTGGAAAGCCTATAACGATGCAACCGGACTCGCTGTCGGTGAACTAAAAAAATTGGGTGAATATGACCTGAGTCACCCTGTAGTGAAGAAAATATTGAATGAGCGCTATGGAAAGAAAATTCCATTGGAAGAACCGATGATCTCACCAGGCAATATTTATTCAAGCGACTTGCTGATCACAGTGCGGGAATGAGAAAATTAGCTGAGAAATAGCCATCTTTTCTTACTTTTGAAAAGATGATACTCTCCCGCAACAACCACTATTCAAATTCTTCCTTACTGATCAAAATCCTGGCCATTACTTCCATCCTGGTTTTGGCATTCGTTATTTTTCATGTCATTCTTGCAATGCTGGATCTTTACCCTGTTCCGTGGCTGAGAGAAATTCATTTTATTCTTC
>JBKJMR010000697.1:0-2843 GCA_046596275.1 Bacteroidia bacterium
GTTTGCCCGTTTACACTTTGCTGATCTCTCTTGTTATTCCCGATAAACGAGTGGGTGGAATATTTAATCTGCAAGGTCTCGCATTAATGGGAATGTATCTTCTCGGATTCATCAGCGCGATCGTAGCTGCGTGGGTGATCAGCAAAATTATCCGGGCAAAAGAAAAGAGCTGGTTCATCATGGAATTGCCGGTGTACCGAATGCCTAAATGGTCAAATGTTTTTTATACCATTTATGAAAAAGTGAAAATCTTTTTATTTGATGCAGGAAAAATTATTGTAGCTATTGCCATTGTACTTTGGGTGCTCGCTTCTTACGGACCCGGACAGGAGTTTAAAAAAACATCAACTGAGCTGGACGGTCTGAAAGCAAACAAAGAATTGCAATACGAAAAATGGTTTGCACACAAAATGAGTCGCCAGGAATTTAATGAGCTGAGTGGACGACATGATTCAGCCATGCAGTCGCTCGAATCAAAAAAGCTCGAACTTTCTTATGCCGGACGCTTAGGCAAATTTATCGAGCCGGCAATTCGCCCGCTGGGTTTCGACTGGAAAATCGGAATTTCATTGATCACTTCATTAGCGGCACGGGAAGTTTTTGTCGGAACGATGGCAACTATTTACGGCGCAGGTGATGATGATAATACACAACCCGTGCGTGAGCGCATGCGGGCAGAACGTGATCCGGAAACGGGGAAGCCTGTTTATACTTTAGCCACAGGAATTTCGCTGATGTTATTTTATGCTTTCGCTATGCAATGTGTAAGCACGATAGCTGTTGTGCGAAGGGAAACAAAAAGCTGGAAATGGCCCGCGATACAGTTTGCGTACATGGGTGTGCTCGCTTACTTGGCAAGTCTTATTGCCTACCAGCTAATGAAATAAATCTCAGGAATTTTCTAAAGATCCCAAACGCTAAGGCGACGGTAACGTTTTGGCTTGAAATAATCTTTGTGCTCAAGAATAAATGCCATGATGAAATAAACAATCACAGGCGAGCCAACAGTAAAAAAGGAAAGGTAAATAAAGTACATCCGGATGCGTGTCGGACGAATGCCGAGTTTGCTCCCCCACCAATTACAAACGCCAAATGCGCGCTGTTCAAACCAGGATGCAATTCTACCGATTAGGCCTGTGTTAGTCATGAGAGTGAATGTTGAGGCTAATTTAGTAAAAGAAAATGCATTTGCCACATTTTTTTGAACCACAATAGGCACATAGACATTGCCATTTGATTATTTAACATTTACTTATCAGGAAGTGTGCGATACAATTCATTTACAATTGTTCTTTGGCCGCCTTTGAAAAGATTATCAGTAAAAAAATTTACCAGAATACCCTTAGGTCTTTGGAGTAATCTCATGTAGGTCAATAGTTGAGATACGTAAACCGGCGCCATCGACTCAGCTGCTTTTAACTCCACCACAATTGCATTCTCTACCAGGAAATCATACCTGAGGTCTGCCTCAAGGGTTACTCCTTTGTACACAACTTTCACTACCTGTTGAGTAAGAAACTTAATCTTCCTGATTTCAAATTCCCTTTTCAAACAAGCATGGTATACACTTTCCAGCAACCCGGGCCCAATCTCTTTGTGAACTTCGATTGCCGCACCTAAAATTTCATAAGTCAATTTATCAAGATATTCCTTTGTCATAATTATTGTTTTTTTAGTTTAATGTCTTCTTAATTATTTATTTGCTTTCTATGTGCCCTATGTGTTTATTTTTTTCATGCGCCAACAATGCCGATCCGTGATAAACTGTATCTACTTATTCCGGATAATCCTCGTCCCTTCCAATTGCTCCGTCAGCAAATAATTACCAATCTCACAATTCAAACATTTTTTCTTAGCACAATAATTTTTCGTCAGCTCAAGCAATGACTGGGATTCGGCAGAAGAAACCGGTTCAATGCCGTGTTCCAGCCACTCACGAATGATCTTATTATTTTCAGGGGCAAGGCTTTCCAATAAGGAAATTGATTCTTGCCTCAGTTCATCATTCCCCGTAATCTTTCCATACAAAAACTTAAACGGCGCAACCGTATTAATGATGATGGTATTGATCGCCTGCGCACCAAGATTTTTTTCTGAGTGTCGCGAAACTTTTCCAAAACGATAATGATCGTTCCAATAAGCAGATGCCGGTGTTGAGAATATTTTTTTAAATTCTGCTGCATCCTTTATTTCCATGCAAGTGCGGAACAGCTGTGGCTGACGAACAAACAAACCGGCAAGCTGTGCAATACGAACTGTAGGAAAATTATTCGGACGTAATCGCATGAACTTCCACCAGTGTGCAGGCATCGGGCGAATATTGTATTTCACCTGCAGGTGCATGTATTCACGGATAAGCGAATTCGTATAGGCATCAGAAAATTTCTCAGGCAGCAACCCGGATTGTCCGAAAAGTAATGCCTCCGTTTGCAGCAGATTATCATTCTGCTTGCGCAACATCCTGTAAGGCACAGAAGCGCTCAACCATTGAAACGGTTCTGCATTCACTTTCATTCCGAATTGCCTGGTGATATGGCGGTAGAATGTTTCTTCCCAATCATTTTTATTTTGTCCCAACTCTCTTTGCAGCTCTTTAACTTTTCGTTCCATTCGTTCTGCAATAAGGCGGCTGAGCCACGATGTTTTAATAATGGAAGGAATTGTAATCAGCTGAGCCGAACATGCGATCTTGGTTTTACTGTTTCGCAAGCACATATACTGCTCATATAATTTCATATCCACTCTTCCGCTTAAAACAAGTGTGGGAAGATCTTGTTTGTAATTACTCTGCACCGGTAAATCAGATTCATAAACTACATGTAAGATCACATTGTTGTATGCAT
>JBKJMR010000019.1:0-2896 GCA_046596275.1 Bacteroidia bacterium
CCGGTAGCCGCGTTTTTTGATCATGCGGTCGATACGACCGGAATAAACAAATTCCCCGTTTTCATTTACAGTTACACGATCGCCGGTTTTATAAAAACGCTTTCCTTCTTCTTCAATAAAAACGTTTTCATTCAGATCGGGTCGTTGCCAGTAACCGGCTGTAACATTCGGACCTGCGATTAATAATTCACCTTCGGAAGAAATTTTTGCATCCAGCTGCGGACAAACTTTCCCGATCGGGTAGGGTTCTGTTTGATCTTCGTCAATGTGCTGCGGGATTTCATGCCAAGTACACACATTGGTTTCTGTCGGACCGTATAAATTGAAAAATGTAGTGTTGTTCCAAGTATTCATCAGCTTATGCAAATGCTGAACAGGGAAAACTTCGCCTGCGAAAAGCGCAAGTCGCAAAGAAGAAAAATTATGCTTTTCCATTTTTCCGAAATTCAACAGCAGGCTCAATAAGCTTGGCGTCGCATAAATAACAGATATCTTTTTAAGCGCTAAAGTTTCTGCAAGCAAACGTGCATTTTTCGTTGTCGCATCATCAATCAGCAGAACTGTTCCGCCGCAACCGAAAGCAACATACAGGTCAAAAACAGAAAGATCAAAATGAAAAGGTGCAATAGAACTAAAGCGATCGAATTCACTTAAGAAAAAAGTATCGAGGCACCAATCGGTAAACGCGCGTGCATTTTCATGCGTGATACAAACTCCTTTCGGCGGACCCGTTGATCCGGAAGTATAAAGAATGTATGCAAGATCTTCCGAATGATTTTCCGCAGTAAGAAACGTGATTGATAATCCGTCAGCAGTTGCGCTCGACATCATTTGTTGCTGACAGGGAATATCGGAAGGGAAATTTTTCGCGTAAGCAATGAATGCATGCGGATCAAGATTGCGTAAAATCAGTTGCAACCGTTCGGAAGGTATCTCGGTGTCAATAGGAATATACGCCGCGCCGGTTTCCAGGATGGCTAAAAAAGCAGCTATCGCCGGAATGGTTTTCGGGGCCATAACAACTACGCGGCAACCTTTGCCTATTCCATTCGAAGAAAGTAATGCTGATTTTTCTTTTACAAGCTGTGCAAGCGCTTCATAGGAAATCGTTTCTCCCGACAATGTTTCCAGCGCGATTTGCGAACCGGATTTTTTTGCTGATTGAAAAAAGAGATCTCCGAGGCGTTGGCTCACATCATTTTATTTTGGACAAAAGCGACAATTGTTGCGATCGTGTCCAGGTTATCCTGGTCCACTTCATGCGCCTCAAATTCAATATTGAATTTTTCTTCCAAATGAGAAACAAGCTTCAGTGCAACGATCGAATCCATCGTGCGGGTTTTGATAAGTGAAGTGTCATCTTTTACATGACCATCATCAACGCCACCGTAAATATTATCAATTATAAATTTGCGGACTTCGTTGTTGATATTCTGAGTTGTTTCCATAATTCAAATATAATAAAAAGTGGGACGAGTGACGTGGGACAGGTGACAAGTGAAAAATAATACGATGATTAATGCAATTAATTCAAATATAGGAAAAAGGTGATTGGGGAAAAAAGGTGATTGGTGATTGGGGGGAAAGGTGATTGGTGATGATATTTAAGAAAAGCCGGTTAGTAAATGATAAAACTTATTCTTCACATTCTTTAGCAGGCCTGTTTGTTGTAGAATGAAGGTGGAGGATTACTTTGGCAGAAAATCTGAAAACGTTATGAGGGTAATTCTGCAGTTTGTCATTGTTGTATTAATGCAATCCTGCACACATACACCGCAATGCGATCTTATTATTACGAACGCGCGGTTCTTTGATGTTGTTAGTGGAAAAGTAATTACCGGAAAAAATATACTTATTGTAGCTGATACGATTGCTGATATTCTTGACGCAGATGTTGAAGTAAATGCGGTAACAACAATTGATGCTGCCGGAAAGTTGGTGATCCCCGGAATGGTAGATACACATACACACCCGGCAGACGTGCTTGGTGATTATGACAAGGCACCGGATTTTATTTCAAAAGACTCTGCTGATGTGTACAGAAATAAAATAACAGCGACTTATTTGCCTTATGGTGTAACAACGATTCTGATGATGGGAGAACCGGAAGCATGGGTTGTTCCGACAATGGAATGGTCGAATCATCCTTTGCCTCAGCATACCGACATTTTTACAACTGGCGGTGCACTGATATCGAAAGAAGAACGCAAACCTTTCATCAGTCACATGACGGTCGAATCCCCACTTGCTGCTAAACAAAAAGTGCAGGAGTATTATAACCTTGGTATTCGTTTCATCAAGCTTTACTCACGTTTACGAAAACCGGAGATGGAAGCTGCCTTGCACACCGCCGATAGCTTGCACATGCGTACGTTCGGGCACATCGGCCATGTTGATTATGATGTTATGTACATTGATACAACACTGGCTATGGGGCTGAAGAATTATGAACACATTTTTACACTTTCGAGAAGTGCTTTTAATCCTGCGACTGACTGGCCCGGGTTCGAGCAACAACAAAAGGAAAACGGGTTTTCAGACAATGAAATTCCTTTCCAGGTCTTTTATATGGCTTTTTTTCGGTACAACGCAGAGCATAATTCAGCGAGGCTGGATGCCCTTATTGATTTACTTGCGAAGGGGCATGCCACATTTTCAACCACGATCCAGGTCTTTAGTAAAGAATATATTGCAACGGATTTTCGTAGTTCTCCCGACTTCAAGATGACAAAACAACAAAGTGAATATTATGATTACAACTTTGGTGTGTTTATGAAATACGCAAAAAAGCTGCACGACAAGGGTGTGAAAATACGACTGGGGACTGATATATCTTGTGGCGGAAAAGCTGCAATTGAAGAGCAGCGGTTGCTTTTTGAATATGGGTTTTCCATTG
>JBKJMR010000135.1:0-9999 GCA_046596275.1 Bacteroidia bacterium
CGTCAAAATTGACTTCAACCTTCTTCGAATGGAATTACTTTTGACGAGACTACTCAGTCTGACAAGAGAGAACTTTTCAGACTGAGTAGTCTCGTCAAAAGTAATTCCATTCGAAGAAGGTTGAAGTCAATTTTGACGAGACGTATCGAAGGCGACAAAGCAGAATTTTTATTCCAGGGCGCCGCCTGATTCTAACAAAGCGTCAAGCACATTGATCAGAGAAACCTCCCCGCAACTGATTTAGCGAATGGGTGACCCTTCGACAGGCTCAGGACAAGTTTGGTGACTGGGTGATTGACGCACGATCAACGCACCCAACCAACATAAACTATCAGTTACTCAGTTTTTCAATCACCCAGTCACCCAGTCATTAAATCATCAAATCCCTCGCTGCAGATATCTTTCCCCGCAGGCAGGAGGTATGCTATTATCCCAATTTTTTTCGCGCCTTCAATGTGCTGCGGCGAATCGTCAATGAAAAAAGTTTCTTCCGCAACCAATCCATTTTCATTTAAGACATATTGAAAGGCTTCTGCATCAGGTTTTCTTTTTCCGATGCGGCAGGAATAATACCAGCGTTCGAAGTAATCTGAAAAATCGCTGAAGCCAAATTGCTTTTGCAGATAAGCGGAAAATGCGGTGACGTGAATTTCGTTTGTGTTGCTTAATAAAAACAAACGGTATTTTTTCCCGAGTGATTTCAAAAGTTCTAAACGCTCTTTCGGAAGATCAAGCAACATGGCATTCCATGCTTTGTCAATTGTTTCATCACTCGTTTGTTCAGGCAAAAGCTTTTTTAAATGATCGCGAAATTCTTTTTCAGAAATTCTTCCGCAGTCGAAATCGTCGAAACAACCTGTTTGGCGAATGGTGGTATATTGTTTTTCAAAATCTGCTGCACCTAATTCTTCAAATGCTTTTAGAGTAGCAGCAGGATCAAGGTTCAGGATCACTCCGCCAAGATCAAAAATAATATTACGAATCATAATGTAAAACTACCTGAATCTGCCGGAACATGAAAAACGTATATTTACGATACACATGAAAAAGCTCCCCTTTTATACGCTCATCGGACTTATTGCCGCACTTGCAGCTATTCCACTTTTATGGATTGGTCATTGGCCGCTCGCTGCTTCCATCACTGCACTCGGAGGTTATCTCATCGCGATGAAAGATTTCTCGAAGTTCACAGGGAAACTTCAATTCATCACACAAATAATTTCCGGGCTGATGGTGGGCATCGCGCTGGAATTTCCATTTGAGCATTTTCCATTTCTTGTGCTTACGATGTTGTTTGCAATTCTAGCCACATTCGGACGCATCATGTTTTTTCGTTTTTTCGGATATACAGGAAAAACGTGGTTTGAAATTTCAACGCTTGTACTCGCGCTCGCTTCACATGTTACAGGGAATATGATTGCGCACAGTGATTGGGCTGCCTGGATTGTTCCTGCGCCTGCGCTTGTGTTTGCATGCATCATTACGCTCGGAATTGTGAAAGACAAAAAACAATTGCTCGGCAGCACATCAAAAGGCTATCGCGTTGCAATCGGTTCACCCGCTCCGCCATTCAGTCTGCCTGACCAGGATGAAAAGCTAGTCAGTCTTTCTGATTTTTATGGCGATCGTCATTTGCTGCTCATCTTCGTTCGAGGTGACTGGTGTCCCGGTTGTCACATGATGTTGCGCACGTACCAGAAAGAAGCGGAGCGATTCAAAACAAAAAACATTTTTGTGCTTTCCATCGGGCCTGATCCGGTAGGTGTAAATCGTGAAATGGTAGAGCGGTTAAATCTCGATTTCAAAGTGCTTTCCGATGCCGGGCAAAAAACAGCGATGCAATACGGCATACAGCTTGATGATTATGATAATGCATTTGCAGAAAAATATGAAGAAGGTATTCCGCTTCCCGCATCTTTTCTTGTAGATAAGAATGGCATTGTGCGTTACGTTTCGCGTCCTGATAAAGTGGGTGAATTTTTGAATCCCTCATTGATATTCCCGATCATTGAAAAATTAAATTAAAAATATTTCCCCCATATGCTTTATATCACTATTGCCGTTGCTGTGCTTGCTGTCATTCTTGCTATTGTCGCATTGATGGCGCATCGGTCCAGGAAAAAGATGCAAGCTGAATTCGATGGCTTCAGCAAACAGATCATCAATTTCGAAAGCATCATTGACCAGGCGAATGATGCGATGATCGTCATTGATATCGTAAACGGTCGCGTGCATCAATCCAATCCAAGTGCAGCGGCGATGCTCGGATATACAAAAGCAGAACTGGGAAAAAAATCGCTGTTTGATCTTCATCCGAAAGATATGCTTGAAAAAAGCTCGAGCGTTGTTGCAGATGTGTGGGAGAAAAAAGGATTGATCTACAAAGACATTCCATTCGTTACAAAATCAGGAGAAATTCTCCCGGTAGAATGCAGCGCGAAGGTTGCTCCGTTTGCAGGTCGTCCTGCTATTGTAATTTATGCGCGCGATATTCGGGAACGTCTTGCGATGGAAGCAGAGATTCAATTGCAGCAAAACATCATTGAAGAAAAAAACAAAGACATTACCGATAGTATTAACTACGCGAAACGGATTCAGAATGCAATTCTTCCTACTGAAGACGACATGGCGAAAATTGCACCTGACCATTTTGTTTTTTATCGCCCGAAAGATATTGTGAGCGGTGATTTGTACTGGGCCGCTTCCGTTAATATTACAAATGAATCGGGTGAGCAGGAAAAACTTTCACTTATTGCCGCGCTCGATTGTACTGGTCATGGTGTGCCCGGCGCTTTTATGAGCATTGTGGGACATACAATTCTCGAACAAACGCTGACCGATCCATCAGTAACAAATCCGGCCGGCGTTCTTGATTATCTGAACAATGGTGTGATCAAAACGCTGAAGCAAAAAGCCGATGATGACTTTTCGATCAAAGACGGAATGGATATCGCAATCGTAGGAATTAATTTTTCAAGACGCATTCTTGAGTTTGCCGGTGCGAATAACCCGATGTATCTCGTGCGTGATGGAAACATAACCGTGATCGATGGAGATAAACAACCGATCGGTGCTTACCTCAAAGAGTCGCGTTTGTTTAAAAACAACAGGATGGAATTGCAATCGGGTGATTGTGTTTATGTTTTCACCGATGGAATTCCTGATCAGTTTGGCGGACCGAAAGAAAAAAAATTCAAATACAAACAGCTACAGGAAATGCTGAAAGCGCATTCGGGTAAACCCATGAAGGAGCAACATATTGAAATCGTCAAAACAATTGATGACTGGATGGCATACCCGACTCCAGGTGGTGGCGCGAATGAACAAACGGATGATATTCTTATGATTGGGGTGAGGATTCCATAGGCAAAGTGATTAGTGATTGGTGATAAATTAAACTTTTTTCAAATCGTACATCGTAACTCGTACATCATACATTTTCTTGGTGAATGGTGTCCGCCGCGGCGGAGGTGATTGGGGAAGGAAAAAAGGTATTGGAAGAATGATGAATTGAGAACGAAAAGATAACCGCGCGTAGGAATTTTTAAACGTACGTGAATAGCAAGCCTGTAAATAATTAAATCAACCGCTGCCTAAATGGTGCTTTTGTGGGCGTTCATGTTAAATTACATTTGAAGCAGCAAGCACCTAACCCGGTTTCATGGAGTAACTCAAAGGCTTACGATCGCAGGATTCAGTAGGCTTTTTTGTTTTAAAGAATCGCCCGGCGATCTTTGGACAGAATTTCCTGCTTGATTTTCTTTCCCAAAAATCCTTTTGCCTGTCGATATATTTCCACAGAATTAACAGCAATTTCCATTGATATTTTGTTTTTCATAAGAGGAATTTCGGAGGCACGCGATTTGCGTCTATTGATATCAAATCAATAGCCATGAAAAAAATCTTTACTCTACTAGTAGGTGCGTTACTTTTTATTTCTGTGGGTGCGCAACAGGTTTCAATTTCCATTGACACCATTTATTATACGCCGTCAAATCCATCTGCGGGCGATAGCATTCATTTGCTTGTAAACGGTACTGCGAATTGTATGATTTATCAGCAGGGGCCAACTTTTATCAGCGATACGGGTCGCTTGCATACGCTTTCTGTTTGTCTAATAGGCGATCAGAATACGTCGTCATCTAATTTCTATCTTGATTATACTGTTTACCGCGCGAACACCGCAGGGCTGGACACGCTTGAGTTCATGTTTTTTTATAATAAATATGACACTATCTTTTGCGATACAGTTTTACGAACAGGAATATTTTTTATCCAGGTAGATCCCGCTGCGGTGATGTCGTATCAATCACCTTCAATAGCCGTCAGCTGGAATTCCTATTTATCCACATTAACGATTGACAAGCTACAGGCTAAAGCAAATTTTCAGCTGATGGATATGAGCGGAAGAATGATTCAGCAACAACAGCTGAATGCAAACAGTGCAGAAATAAAAATTGACGGCGTGATGGAAGGGATTTATATGGTTTATATTTCCGATGATAAAGGAATTGTATACCGGAATAAAATATTTATCGGTTCGGATAGCGGGAATTGATAAAAGAGGAAAATAATTAAGCAGGACTCAGTAATTAAGAAACAGGAAATTGGTAATGTAAACCGGTTTCCTGTTTTCTTTTTTATGCGTTCGCTGCCGGTGATTTCCCTTTTTTCAAAGTAAGCACTGTTATTTCAGGCCACATTCCTACGCGGGCGGGAAGCGCTAAAAATCCGAATCCGCGGTTGACATAAATATGTTTTCCGTTATCACCATATAAGCCGGCCCAGTGCGGATATTTATATTGGATCGGGCTCCATTTGATTCCGGGAATTTCTACGCCGAATTGTCCGCCGTGCGTATGGCCGGAAAGTGTAAGATGAATATGCGTGTTGTGCTTGCTTACAATATTATCGAAGTGTGATGGATCGTGTGAAAGTAAAATTTTGAACGCATCAGCGGGAACGTTTACAAGCGCTTTATCCAGGTCGCCCATTTTTTTAAAGCCGCCTGTTCCCCAATTTTCAACGCCGATCAAAGAAAGCTTCTGCCCGTTTTTTTCGATGACGGTATTTTCATTCCTCATCAATTTGAAACCGATTTTTCTGTGAACGGCATATAAGCTTTCCATGTTTTGCTGTTTCGCCTGTTCGGAAGGCCATTCAATATAATCGCCGTAATCATGATTTCCGAGAATAGAGAATTGACCTAACGGCGCTTTCAATTGCGAAAATTCATTGAACCACGGATCCATTTCACCCGCAACATTATTCACAAGATCGCCGGTGAAAACAACGATGTCCGATTTTTGCTCATTGGCCATGTTGATCGCGTGCATTATTTCTTCACGGTCTGTATCCGGATCAAAACTTCCGGCGTGAATATCTGAAAGCTGCGTGATTGTAAATCCATCAAACGCTTCCGGCAGATCAGGATAATAAATTGTTTCGCGTCTTACACGATACCTGAATTTCCCTACAGCTAATCCGTGTAAAATTCCAAGGAAAGGAATCGCAGCAGTTGCAGCAGCAATCACCGCGACAAATTTTCTCCTGCTCACTGAATAGGCCATCGGATCTTCTTTCACAATTGCGTTGTGTCCTATTGCAAAAAGTGATCGCAGCAAGCGATAAATATCTTCGCCTAAAAGAAAAACAAGAAAGAGCAGCTTCGGCACAAAGACAAGGGCCCACAATCCAATGAAAGATGGAATTGATTTCGGCATTCCGCCACCTGATGTAGCAGTAAAGAAAATTATGCCGAGCCAGACAAAAAAGGAAAGGCTGATTCCCCAATAGATCCAGTGTACGATTTTCCGTGTACGTGTTTCGAGTCCGCTGGTAAGCGTGCGCACACCGGTGAAAACATAATAATCGATCAGCAGCAGGAAGCCGATGAAAATAATAATACCAATTAAATTGGGCTCTCGTCTCATTGAAAAACAGTTCAGCGCTTAATTCGGGTGCAAAGTTAATTGGTCAGTCGTTCCTGAAAGGTTAATTATTTTAAATAAGGGTTCTTTTTGATGGGAAATTGTCTGCTGGGGGTGGAAGTTGGTAGTCAGGAGAGGTTGGTGTCCGCCGCGGCGGAGGTGTTGTAAAAAGGGTGGTGGGCAGATAGGAGGTTTTTCAGGTGAGTAGATGGACAGGTAAACTGAGTTTTGTAATTAATTCATCAATTAACGCTGCCTGGCTTTCGTTGATCTTTTCTTTGGCAATGGAAATCGTAAACCATTCGCCTTTGTCAACTTCGGGGAATGCTTTCATCTTTCCTGATTTCGGTGGCCATTCGATGGTAAAAGTGTTACTGACAATTTTAGTTTCATCAACAGTTCCTTCCACTGCCCATGCGAAAACTGTTTTGCCGCCTTTTTGTTTGACCGGTTTCAGTTCCGAAAATTCACCTTTGATTTTCTGACCTGTTTCTTCTTCGAATTCTCGTTTTGCTACCTCGAGCGGATCTTCCTCATCGTTGAACTCACCTTTTGGAATCGACCATGCATGTGCATCTTTTTTTACAAAGAAAGGACCGCCGGGATGAACGAGAAAAATTTCCAGGTATTTATTTTGCAGTCGGTAAAGCAGAATTCCGGCGCTTTGTTTTTTAGGTGACATTATGTTAATTATTTCACAAAAATAGCAAGTAAAAAATCGTTTCCCTTATTGTGTTAATTATCAGCTGCCGAAACATTTCAAGACACGCAACACAGCCGAAGATGGCATTGCATTTGCAATATTAGAACCCGTAAAGAATACGCTTCACACATCTTATTATCTCTTAAAAAGACATTTAACGCAACAATAAAAAAGTGAATGCGTTTGAATAAGAGCTAGTAGAATGAGGTGTAGTTTAAGGAATCCGGTTTATTTAAATCAATTCCGAAGTATAATGAGGCGATTGCAGGGAAGAAAAAAGTAATAACCCCTATTGTATCCTTATACCAGGCAATTGCCGGATTTTCCATCAGCTGACGATGTAGAACCCGGTTTTTTTATTTACATGAATACAAGCTAATACAGATTTTAAAAGAGAAATCTGAACCAGATACAAAGACCCATGAAACGCTTTATCTCCCTCCTTTCGCTGCCTTTCATTAAAGGCCATTTTCTCTTTCTCCTTTGTCTCATCACGTGTTTTGTTCCTGCACAAAATGTGAGCCCGGAAAAAACAATGTTCGAACGTGAAGTGCAATGGATAAGCGACGGAAATAAGTTTACCGAAGTGTTTGCTTTTCATTACAGCGATTATAATTATTATAAGGCCTTACCGAAAAGACAAGCGTATACAACGTATGCTTCCGAGCTGGAAACGCATTCTTACTTAATGGACTTAGCTAAACAATTAGATGTTGATGCGCAGAAGCTGGAATTTACAAGAACACAGCTTGCGCAATATCTTATCGATTTTGTGCAGCAGGCAATTCCGTATAAAACAGATCCGAAAAACAATGGGTATGATTATCCGAAATACCCGATTGAAACGATCGTGGAAGCTGGTGGCGATTGTGAAGACAAAGCTGCTTTACTTGTCGCGCTGCTGAAAACGTTTGGATTTGATGCGGTGTTCATCCAGTTTACAGATCATATGGGCGTTGGACTTCATACCGAAAAAGGTGCAGGTTCGTATTTTCTTTATAAAGGGAAGAAATATTATTACGTAGAAACAACAGGGCCGAAATGGGCAGTTGGTATGGTTCCTCCCGAATACAAAAAGGCAATTGTAAAAGTTGCTCCCGAAGTAAAGCGCTATACAAGAATAGAATCGCAGCTGTCACCGGTTGCAAAATCTTCGAAAGAAAAAGAAGTCACACCGAGACCTGCAAATATTCCATCACCAACAAAGGTTCCTGTTCCTGAACACAACACAACAGGAACAAGCAGAAGTTCGACTCAAAGGCGATCGACTGTGGTGGTGATTGCGATGCAGTAGACGATCAAAAAATTTCGTGCACAAAAAAAGAACCGGCTTAGTAACAGGCTGGTTCTTTTTTTTGATTTGTGAATGGGTTATCCCGCTAATATTGCGTGTACAAAAAAGTTTGCCATTGGCTTGTTGCAAACTGTTCACCATTTCTTGTCAGCGTTACAAAATATTTCAGTTCGTGATCACCCGGCGGCAACGCGAGCGAAGCATAATCCACATAAATATAAAGATCGCTGTAGTAGCCATAATTATATGTTGTGGTTTGATAAGCCGGTGTGAATGGTGCTGAAAATCCTGTTTCATTATTGAGCGGTGTTCCATCCATGTGATAAAAATATACAGTGGCAGTACAGGCCACGCTTTTTGCATATTCAATGGTGAATTTCGGCATTACAGCCATGCGGTAGTTTTCATTTTCGAATAACGTTACAACATCCGGGCTTTCGCAGATGATGCCTTTGCTATAATTAAAATAGTAGGCACCGCTCTGGCTCATTTCATTTTTATCATTCCAGATCGAGATTTTAAATTTCAGGAATGACTTTCCTTTTTGCCTGTGCAATTCATCATACGGCATGAAGAGCTCAATGCTTTTAAATTCGGTGATTGCATATTGCGGATTAACATTTACAGCAACAGCAACTTTATTATCGATCGTGCCATATTTTTCGTTTTCATCCTGCAATGGTGTTCCGTCTTCATTAAAGAAATAAGCAATTGCCCTGCACGATTTTCCGATCGCATTTTTTATTGTGAACGAGGCGAATATCTGCATGCCGTATATTTCATTTTTATACTGGTTGTGGAGCACAGATATTTCTTGCAACGTGCAAGACGAAGCTACAGGTGCAACTGGATCTACTGGCTTAACTGCAACAGGCTTAGGATATAATTCTGCAATAAGCGTGATATCGCCGGGAGATAAATCCCTGTTCCAGTTCACAGCATAATTATCGAGTGTAAAATTGGCTGGAATCGGGTAATGCATGATGGATTTAGCATCGTAATTATGATTGGATAAGGTGACGCTGTATTTATTAAAGATCTGCTTATCGATTTGGTCCATGCTCCAGCCCTGGTTGGAATAATAATTCCGCACGACAGGTTTGTTCCACTGGATATGTCCTGAAGGATTCTGATGTTCGTGAAGCAAACCAAGCGCATGACCAAATTCATGCAGCGTTGTTCTTTTAAATTCGTCTTCTTCCGATTTATCAGTAAACCATCCGAAATTCATTGAGGTCTCTCCTTTCGCTGCCATCAGCCTGCAATTATTCCCAACATAGCTCCACGAAGTTCCATCCTGTTTAAAACCAACAAGAATATCCGGATTTTCTGTTGCGCCAAAATCAAATTTTACATTGGCATATGTTTCCCACATTACCGCATAGAATTTCACTTTTGATTGTACATATTCCGAACCACCGTTAAATTTTACTTTGATCGTGCTGCCATTTACCCAGCGTGCATTAATATCAAAAACGCCACTTGAAGCATTGGCATTTTCATTGTAAATAATCGGAATATCCACACACATCCTGACAGGCGGATCCGTTTGCGAATACATTGTGCCTCCTGTAAAAACAAGAAGAATAAATACAAAAGTGAATTTGATTTTTGCAGGGAGGTTTGATAAAAGGAGCGTCATTGTTTTTGGGAGTTGGAATAAATTCCGGAATTATTAATCAAAACTAACACTTCCCCGGGAAAAGGTCCATATTAACGACATAAGTACCAGACATAATTTAGTCAACGTTCATAATATCCGGCAGACAAAATGAAAAGATTTTGATCCGTGAAAATAAAAGCAGCATTGTCCGTAAGAACAATGCTGCTTAAAATGGTTGAGCCCTGTAATTGATTTACTCCACCAGGAATTTAGAATTCAATTTCCCCTGTGAACCTTCTATAGAAATTAAATACGCACCCTGTTCAAGTCCTTCGGTAGAGATTTGTAAAACATTCGGTCCTGTAATTACATGCTGCATAGTTTCACTCACCATTTTACCTGCAAGGTCAAAAATCTGCACATGAACTTTTTCTTCTGATGGCGAAATGTATGTTACCTGCAGCGTGCT
>JBKJMR010000375.1:0-5043 GCA_046596275.1 Bacteroidia bacterium
GATTGCAGCTAGCTACCGTGTAGCGCGTAAAGCCCGACCCGTGAAGGAATGCTTTTTCTGCATTTCCTTCACGGGACACGCCCTAATGGAAAACCCACCTTTTTTCGTTAAATTTGATATTCCCTTTAATCGCTGCGAAATGAAAAAATTTCTTCCCTTGCTTGTGCTGCTTTTGGCTGTGCAATTGAATGCTCAAAAATTTATTAACCGGCCTTCTGATCAACCGATCACTTTTAAGGAGATGCAGCGTCAGTTTAATGAATGGTCGAAAGCAAATGACCTTTCTAAAACCAAAGGCTGGAAATATTTTAAGCGCTGGGAAATGGAAATGCTGATGCATACCAATCCGCAGGGGGAACCGGGCGATCCGACTGACTACATAAAGGCTGCGATAGATGTGGCGGAACAAAAAAATAATTCTTCAAGTGCTCGCATGGCTACTTCGGCGTGGTACCCTGTGGGACCGAATGCAATACCGAATAACCTTACGGGCTATATGGAAAATGGCATTGGCAGAATTAACTGCATGACGTTTCACCCGACAAATGCGAACACTTATTACGTGGGTGTGGCGCAAGGCGGACTTTGGAAAACAACGAACAATGGTGTAACATGGACGCCCCTCACCGACAATCTTCCTATAACACGCATCAGTGATATTGTGATTGATCCGGCTGACCCTGACAGCACGATGTATATTTCGGTTTGCGATTTTGAATACATCGGCTTTGGTCTTTACCTGAACGGAAGAAAAAGAAATACGCACTACGGGCTCGGCGTTTATAAAACTACTGACGGCGGTGTAACCTGGAATGCAACGGGGCTCAGCTTTCAATTGACGCAAGGTGATGCTTCACTGATTCGCAAAATAATTATTGATCCGGCCAACAGCAATAATTTGCTTGCGTGTGGTGTAACAGGAATGTACCGCTCAACCGATGCCGGTGTTACATGGACGAATGTGAACAACGGATTATTCTGGGATATGGTGCGCGATCCGCTTTCAGCAAATACGATTTATGCTGCTACAGGCTGGGTGATGAATTCCAATGATGGCAGCGCGGGAATTTTAAAATCGACAAACTTTGGTGTTACGTGGACAACACTTACTACCGGAATTCCTGCAACGGGAAGTGTGCAACGCATTGTGCTGGCGGTGGCGCCCTCTGATCCGAATTATGTTTATGCGCTTACTGTCGATACACAATCGGGTTTATACGGCATTTATAAATCTACCAATGCCGGAACGTCGTGGTCGTTTATTTCTCCTTCGCTTAATATTTTAGAATCGGGTGAAGGATTTAACGGCGGCGGACAAGGAACATACGACTGCGGATTTATGGTGAGTCCAACCAACCGAAATACATTGTACACCGGCGGAATAAATCTATGGGGTTCGACAGATGGTGGTGTAACATTTAACCCGGCAAGTCACTGGACATTAAACTATGGTCCGACTTTACACGGCGATATTCATTACATCACACCGCATCCTATTACCGGTGCTATTTTTGTGTGCAGCGATGGAGGTGTTTATTACACAACTTCTTACCAGACACAAACATGGACGCAAGCGAATAATGGCAATCCGTGGCCGACACAATGGACGAATGTGAGCAATGGCATGCAGATCACTTCTTTTTACAAAATTTCGAGCTCGAGAAATACAGCGGGAAGATTGAGTGCGGGGGCGCAGGATAATGCAACTTTCTATTTTGAAAATAATTCGTGGAGCACCATTTTCGGTGGCGATGGCATGGATAATTATCTTGACCCGGTAGATAATGATCTTATTTTCGGTTCGAGCCAGTACGGCAATTTTTATGTGTCGCCCGACGATGGTTTTTCTGCGTGGGGAATCGGTGCGAATGTGAATAATGAATATGGCGAATGGGTTTCTCCTATTGTAGCTGATTACAATAATTACGGAACCATCTATACGGGATTTGAAAATGTAACCGCAACATTCGACAATGGAAACAGCTGGAGTGCAATTTCAAATTTCCCGAATCTTGGAAATCCGCAGGAAGTAAATGCAATTGCAGTTGCCAATTCAAACAGCGATGTAATTTATGCGGCAAAGCGTGTGCATTATGAATATGGCTTGCCGTCGTTGCTTTATAAAACAATTAACGGTGGTGGCAGCTGGACAAACATCACGGCGGGTTTGCCTGATTCACTTTATTTTACAAGCGTGGAAGTTTCGGAAACTGATGCGTTGACAGCATTTGTAACCATGGCTGGATTCAGTGCTGCGGATAAAGTTTATCGCACTATCGATGGTGGCGCAACGTGGACAAATATTTCTTACAATCTTCCGAATATCCCTGTGAATTGTGTGAAATATATTCCGTCTACAAACACTGTTATGCTTGCAACTGATCTCGGTGTTTATATGCTCGATGCACCGAATAGTACATGGGTTTTACGCAGCACAGGTTTGCCTAATGTGATTTGTTCTGATATTGATTTTAATGTGTCGCTGAATAAAATTTACATCTGCACTTTCGGAAGAGGAATCTGGGCAACCGATCTGGATGTGTTTACTAATTTGCATACGCCTGCGGAAATTAACTCGGGCATTTCACTTTTTCCTTCTCCGAACAATGGAACGTTTTCTATCACGCTCGATGATGTTGGTGCGCAGGATGAAAAGTTGAATTTGGAGATCATTGATATCAATGGACGAATTGTGCAGACGGGAATGCTCACGGGCCAAACGCGGTATGATTTGAGTTATAATCTTGCGCCGGGAATGTATTATGCAAGAATCCGGGGAACGAAAATTACTGGAGTGAAGAGCTTTATTGTCAATTAAGATCTCTGCGTGCTTTGCGTTCTCTGCGTGAGGTTTTCTCGCAGAGAGCAGGGAGTTCGCAGAGGATAAAGAAAATGATGAGAATAAGTTGGGCGTGCCCTCGTCAAATGAATATTCCAGGTTGTTCATTGCATTTCCTATTGACGAGGTCGGGCTTTACGCTCTACACGGTAGCTTGCTGCAATCCCTGCCTGCACCGGTACAGCAAGCGCGGCGGCAGGCAGGCCTCACGCAAAAGAAAAAAGCACGCAGATTTAAAAGATTTCGCAGATGACTTACGCTTCAAATAATAAGCGCTGCCCTTTCACCGTCTCATCAACCATTCCATTATCGTAAACCAAATTTCCATTTACAAAAGTCTTTTCAATCTTCGCGCGGAAAGTAAATCCTTCGAACGGCGACCAGCCGCATTTGTAAAGTAAATTCTCTTTCGAAACCGTCCACGGCGAATTGAGATTTACCAAAACAAGATCGGCCCAATAACCTTCGCGGATGTAACCACGCTTTTCAATCCGGAAAAGATCGGCCACTGCGTGCGACATTTTTTCTACCACGCGCTCAATGGAAATTTTTCCTTCCAGTGATTTTTCAAGCATCGCTACAACGGAATGTTGAACTAAGGGTCCGCCGGAAGGCGCTTTTAAATAATGCTGCTCTTTCTCTTCAATGGTATGCGGCGCATGATCGGTGGCAATCACATCTATTTTATTTTCGAGCAGGGCTTGCCATAAAGCTTCGCGGTCTTTTGCAGTTTTCACAGCCGGATTCCACTTAATGTAATTTCCTTTTGTTTTATAATCTGCGTTCGAAAACCAGAGATGGTGTACGCACACCTCCGCAGTGATTTTCTTTTCCTTCAGCGGCAACGTATTGTCGAACAACGCAATTTCATCAAATGTGGAAACGTGAAAAATATGCAAGCGTGTTCCGAATTTTTTCGCGCGTGCAATTGCTTTCGCCGATGCGTTGTAGCAGGCTTCGCGGCTTCGTATCAGCGGATGAAATTCAACACCGATATTCTCGCCGAATTGAATTTTATACTGCTCAAGATTTTCTTTGATCAGCACATCATCTTCGGCGTGAACGGCGATGAGCATTTTTATTTTGCTGAAAATTTCATCGAGCATTGCTTCGTTATCCACGAGCATGTCGCCTGTGGAAGAGCCGAGAAATATTTTTACACCGCATACAGTTGTAGGGTCGAGCTTCAGCAGCTCTTCGATATTGTTATTCGTTGTGCCCATGAAGAACGAATAATTTGCAACAGAAGCTTCTTTGGCGCGACTGTATTTCTGCTCGAGCAATTCAAGTGTAGTGGCAGGCGGATTTGTATTCGGTTGCTCCATGAAGGAGGTGATGCCACCTGCAACTGCGGCTTTTGCTTCGGTGTAAATTTCGCCTTTATGTGTGAGGCCGGGTTCGCGGAAATGTACCTGGTCGTCGATGGCGCCGGGGAGTAAGTGCAGGCCTGTTGCGTCTATGATTTCGGTTTGGCTGTCGACGGCAATATTTTCGTGGATAGAATTTATTTTTCCGTCAATGACTAATACATCGGAGAGAAAGGATCTTCCTTCGTTGACGATGGTGGCGTTTCGAATGAGAAATTTTTTTGTCATGTTTTTTTTGCCACAGGGGCACAGAGGAACGGTTTAAAAAATAATTTCTCTTGAAGAGAAATTTTTACTGTTTGATTAGAAAGTTACGTTCAAAATTATTTCTTGCTCACCGCGTTTTACTTTTAATGTTGTGCTGTCACCTTTTTTAAAATTACCAAGCGCTTTCATGTAATCCATCATTGTGCTTACAGGAAAATCGCCGAGCTGCACAACTACATCACCTTGTTTAACTCCTGCTTTTTGTGCGGGTTTGCCTTCGGTCACGCCATCCACGCGCATTCCTTTTCCTTCGAATGTATAATCGGGCATTACACCAAGGCTCACTTTGTACACGTGTCTTCCCATATCGGGACTTTTGGTTTGAAGAAATTGCAGCTTGCCGAGTTTTTCTGTTTGAATAATTACATTGACAATATATTCAAGCACCATTTTTTCTCCTTCGTAATTAATCTTCGCTTCATCGTCAGAAGGTTTGTGATAGTCGGCGTGCTGGCCGGTGAAAAAATGAAGCACCGGAATATTTTTCAGGTAAAAAGAAGTTTGATCGGAAGGACCGATTCCTGCTGAATCTTTTTTTACATGAAAAACGGTGCGCATCTGATCAAGCAT
>JBKJMR010000377.1:0-6078 GCA_046596275.1 Bacteroidia bacterium
TTTTTCTCTTGCTGACACTGCTATCGCTCATGCAAGAGAAAAAAGGAAAAGGAACAATGTCAAACTAACAATGTTCAATGAGCAAGGGAAAAAGGGGACGGGGGACAAGTAAAAACAATTACATATTGTAGTGGCGCGACGCCTTGCGCCTTTTGCATGAGCGATAGCAGTGTCAGCAAGAGAAAAAAGAAAAAAAGAAATGAACAATGTCAAACAAATCCGGCGCGGCGGATTCAATGAGCAAGGGAAAAAGAGGACGGGGGACAAGTAAAAACAATTACATATTGTAATGGCGCGACGCCTCGCGCCTTTTGCATGAGCGATAGCAGTGTCAGCAAGAGAAAAAAGGAAAATGAACAATGTCAAACAAACAATGTTCAATGAGCAAGGAGCTGATCTTTATTTTTTTGCATGAGCGATAGTAGAGGAAAGCCCGGACCGTGAAGTGAGCTTGCCACTACTTCACGGGAGGACTTGAAACGTCCGCCGCGGCGGAAGCGCGACCTGTGAAGGAAACGCGAAGGAGCGTTCCTTCACAGGACATGCCCATTTAATACCCGTTACCAAATTTCGTAAATTCGTTTTCATTCGTAATTCGTTCCTTTTTTTTATAGAACACGGATCAGACGGATCAGACAGATAAAAACGGATTTAATGCCATTCGTATATTCGTTTTCATTCGTAATTCGTTCCCTAATTTCCCTCTCCCACAAACGGGTTCGACTTCTTCTCCACTCCGATTTTTGTAGCCCCACCATGACCTGAATACACAGTAACATCGTCGGGTAATACAAATAATTTTTGGCGGATGCTTTTTAATAACGTTTCGTAATCGCCGCCGGGTAAATCGCTGCGACCGATGCTTCCCTGGAAAAGCACATCGCCACCGATGACAAACTTCTCTTTTGCATTATAAAAACAAACACTTCCGGGTGAATGTCCGGGCGTAAGGAAAACTTCAAGTGTTGTATTTCCGAAGGTAACCGGAGTTCCTTCTTTTAAAGAACAAACCGCTTCGGGCTGCAGCTTTTTCATAGGAATTCCATACATCTCACAAACGCGCGGATACGATTCCAGCACCACAAGATCGAGCGGATGAATTTCGAGCTGCAAATTCCAGGTTTCTGAAACAAAAGGATTGCCGAAAACATGATCGATATGGCAATGGGTATTGAGCAGCTTTACCGGTTTAAGCTTATTTTTTTCGATATACGATTTCAATTCCTCCTCTTCTTCCTCATTATGGCAACCGGGGTCGATAATGACACATTCGCCGGTTTCGTCGGACAGCACATACGAATTCTCGTAAAAAGGGTTGAAAGGAAAGCTTTTTATAGTGACCATAGTTGCAAAGATAAGCTTTAGAAAAATGTACGAATTACGATGTACGAATTACGATTTGTCTTCAAAAAGTGAATTTTTTGCTTTTTTTGTCTTTTTCACCACAGAAGCAATAAAATACCCTTAAATCGTACTTCGTAATTCGTACATATTTTTTTTCCTAACTTTATAGTTCACCGGAACTGCAAGGACATCCTCCTCATAACTTGCTTTACCTGATGGAGGATTTTTATGCATAAAAAGTTTAGGAAAGTATTTTCGACTATAGCGGTGAAGCGAACTTTTATTTTGCTTGCCGCTTTCCTGTTTCCGTATTTTTCATTCGGGCAATTCTATAATGGTTCGCAAACTGATTTTGGACAGAACCGTGTGCAATACCAGGATTTCAAATGGAACTTTTATAAGTTTCCGAAATATGAAGTGTATTACAATACGGGCGGAAAAGAGCTTGCTATTTATGTAGCGCGTGCTGCCAAACGTCATATTGCCGAGATCGAAAAGTTTTTTGATTATACTGTTGACGATCGCATCCAGTTTATCGTTTATAATAAGCAGGAAGATTTTAAGCAAAGTAACGTTGGCTTAAATACGGATGATGGTACGAATGTGGGTGGTGTTACACGAATTGTTGGGAGAAAAGTTTTTCTTTATTACGAAAACGATCACGTTACGTTAGAAGAACAGATACGCGCAGGGATTGCAGAAGTGCTCATTAATCAAATGATGTACGGTGGCAATATGCGCGATATGGTAAAAAACTCGACGCTTTTGAATTTGCCTGAATGGTATACAAAAGGGTTGATCTCTTACGTTGCGAAAGGCTGGAACAGTGAAACGGATAATCGCGTGCGTGATGGAATTAATTCGGGACGCTACCGTAAATTCAATCACCTCACCGGCGAAGATGCTTTGTATGCCGGACAATCGATCTGGTATTACATCGGCGAAAAATATAGTCCGGCTGTAATTCCGAATATCCTTTACATGACAAAAGTGAGCAGGAATGTGGAGAGCTCATTTTTATTTGTGCTTGGTGTGAACATGCGCGTGCTTACGATGGAATGGATGAATTATTATCAGCAACGTTATTCATTCAACGATACAACACGCACTTTGCCCACTTCGATGCCATTCATTGGCAAACCAAAATCTACAAAGGTTTACAGCGATGCGAAAATTTCTCCTGATGGCCGTTACATGACATTTGTTTCCAATGAAATGGGACAGATTAAATTGTACCTGGAGAATTTGCAGACCGGCAAAACAAAACGCATCTGGAAAAAAGGACAGAAGCTCGATCGCGTAAATGATTATTCGTATCCGTTGATCGCGTGGCATCCGAGTGGGAAAATACTTTCTTATATCTACGAAAAAGAAGGTGATACTTTTTTAGTGATCTATGATGTGGAAGACGGAACAAAAGTGGTGCGGCCCGTTTACAATTTCATCAAGATTCTCGACTATGCGTATTCGCCAGATGGAAAATCATTTGTAATGTCGGCGGTGCAAAACGGAAAAACAGACATTTACATTTACAATATCGGTGGTGGTTCAGCCATCCCGATCACCAATGATATTTTTGATGATCTGCATCCGCGTTTTGTGGACAACGGACGTAGCATCATCTTCAGCTCCAACCGCACAAATGATACGCTCAATGTAAAAGTGAACCCGGATACGAAGCTTGTTACTTCTTTTGATCTGTTCACTTACAATATGCAAACACGCTCACCTGTTTTACGTCGCATCACTTCTACTCCGGGTGTAAATGAGCTGCACGCGCAACCATGGGATTCCACTCACTTCAGCTTTCTTTCTGATCAGAATGGAATTTATAATCGTTATGTTGGTTATTTCGACAGCACTATTGCCTACATCGATACTGCTGCACATTACCGTTACCTCGCCAGGAGCATTCCGATCACGAATTACCAGTATGGAATTATTGAGCAGGATATTTCTCCCGGTGCAAATAAGCTGACGGAAGTAATTTATCACAAGGGAAAATATTGGATCTATACACAAGAGCTGAAAGATTTTGCAGCGCTTACTCCATCGAAGCTGAAGAATACCGCGCACCGCGATCGTATGATGGAGCTTGCAGCAGTAGAAGCAGAAATTGAGCAGGAAGAAAAAGCAAAAAAAGAAGCACCGCAGCCAAAGGGAAAACCAATGGAGACGGTGAAAGTTTATGAGTCGCCGTCGGACCGCGACAAAAACAAAAAGGACAGCACAAAAATTGACATCAATAATTACCAGTTTGAGGGCGGGCAAAAACCAACCACTGTTCCTTCTCCGCCTGTTGCAAAAACTGGTAATGACACGCTTGGTGGCGACACCATTGTAAAAGCGCCGGTGGATGAATTCATTTTACCGATTGCACGGAATTATAAAATTCAATTCAGCACCGAGTATGTTGTAAGTCAGCTTGACAATAGTTTTCTTAATGCAGGTTACCAGCGATTCACGGGAGGATCTTCTCCAGTTTATCTCAATCCCGGATTTACAGGATTGTTGAAGATCGGCATGACTGATCTGTTGGAAGATCATAAAATTGTAGGCGGTGTTCGTTTGTCGAGTGATTTGAAAAGCAATGAATATGTTTTGTATTACGAAGACCGCACACGTCGCTGGGACAAAACAATGATGCTTCACCGCCAGGCATTCCTTAACGTAAGCGGGTTCGGAACACGAAGCAAAGTATACACACACGAAGCGCGTGGTGGTTTAAAATATCCGTTCAATGAAGTATTGAGCGTGCGCGGATTTTTAGGTTACAGGAATGACCAGCGCATTTTCCTTGCAACGGATTACGCAAATCTTTTGGCAAAAAACACCTACACAAATTCTGCGAATGCAAAAATTGAGCTCGTGTTTGACAATACAATTAAACGCGGACTTAATTTATACAATGGCGTTCGTTTTAAAGTATTTGCTGAAACATTCCAGGGCATTGACAGTTTGATCACTGCAAAAGTGTCCAGCAATCATCGTTTGAAAAATGATTTGTACGCGGTTGGTTTCGATTTGCGTCATTACATGCGCATACACAGGGAAATTATCTGGTGTAACCGTATTTCTGCTGCAACATCTTTCGGTCGCGAGAAGCTTGTTTATTACATGGGTGGCGTCGACAATTGGTTAACGCCGAAATTTGATCAAAGCGTAAATGTTTCGACTACTCAGAATTACGCTTATCAAACACTTGTTACACCAATGCGTGGCTTCTGGCAAAACGGAAGAAATGGAAATTCGTTTGCGGTGATCAACAGTGAAGTGCGCGTCCCGCTTTTCCGTTATCTTTTCAATCGTCCGTTGCGTTCTGATTTTATCAATAATTTCCAGGTTATAGGTTTCGGAGATGTGGGAACTGCTTGGACGGGAAAAACTCCTTATAGTCCTGAAAATTCATTGAACACTACAGTTATCGGTGCGCCAGGAAATCCGATCAGGGTTATTCTTAAAAATCATACAGAGCCGATTATCGGTGGTTATGGTGTTGGTTTGCGTACGCGTCTCTGGGGATATTTTGTGCGTGTAGATTGGGCCTGGGGAGTTGCAAACGGAATTGTTCTTCCAAGAGTCACTTACCTTTCCTTTAGCCTGGATTTCTAAATTTTTTATGGCGGAATTCAGCGTTTTAAAAACGGAAGTACAGGAAGCAGCACGTGAATTGCTTCCGCGTGTGATTACAATTCGCCGTCATCTGCATGCGCACCCTGAACTTTCTTTTAAGGAATTCAATACTGCTGCTTTTGTTGCTGATGAATTAGAAGCATTAGGAATTCCTTTTCAAAAAATGACCGACACAGGAATCGTCGCGCTCATTGAAGGAAAAAATCCGTCTTCAAAAATAGTTGCGCTGCGCGGAGATCTTGATGCTTTGCCGATAGCTGAAAAAAATGATGTTCCGTATAAATCGATCAACGAAGGAGTCATGCATGCGTGCGGGCATGATGTGCATACGTCTTCGCTGCTCGGTGTTGCGCATATTTTAAAAAAGCTCAGCGATAGTTTTGAAGGAACGGTAAAATTAATTTTTCAGCCGGGCGAAGAAAAAGCTCCCGGTGGTGCATCGCTGATGATTGCAGCAGGTGTGCTGGAAAATCCAACACCATCTTCCATTTTCGCGCAGCATGTTTTTCCGAATTTGCCTGTAGGAAAAGTCGGATTCAGAAGCGGGATGTACATGGCTTCGACAGATGAATTGTACATGACGGTAATCGGGAAAGGCGGACATGCAGCAATGCCGGCGGATTATGTTAATCCTGTTTTGATTGCTTCAACTATTATCGCAGCGTTGCACCAGTTTTTGATGGATGAAAAAACAATGTTGCGATCGGCGGCAGAACATCCTACTGTTTTAGCCTTCGGAAAGATCGTGGGCATGGGCGCAACGAATGTGATTCCTGATCATGTTTTGGTGGAAGGAACATTCCGCACGATGAATGAAGAGTGGAGAGCAAAAGCACATGAGTTTTTAAAAAAGACTGCTATTGCTGTTGCGCGCGACATGGGTGGCGATTGCGAATTCAGGGTGGAAAATGGTTACCCGTTTTTGGTGAACGATCCGGCAGTGACAGAACGTGCGCGTGCTGCTGCTGAAGATTATCTCGGAAAAGAAAATGTGGTGGAGCTTGAAAAAAGAATGACTGCAGAAGATTTTGCGTTTTTCTCCCAACGTATGCCGGCGTGTTTTTATCGTTTGGGAACTTCATCGCCTGATGGAAAATTTAC
>JBKJMR010000408.1:0-5474 GCA_046596275.1 Bacteroidia bacterium
ATCCGCACCATCCTGAAAGAGCAGGGACTCGACGAAAAAATATACAAACCATCATTGGTGCTCGGCAGAATTTCATCAGCGAAAAATAATTTGCTTTCTGCACAAGTGTATTTGCAAAACAAAGAAGCCATCGAAGAAGATCGCATGAGCGGCAAGCCGAAAATTGGTTTGATCTATGATCTTTATCACAAACGTTGCTTCAAAGCAGGCGCAATGGATTTTGATGATTTGCTTTTCAACACCAATGTTTTGCTGCGCGATTACCCGGACATTTTAAATAAATACCAGGACAAATTCCGCTACATCATGGTCGATGAGTACCAGGATACCAACTTTTCCCAATACGTAATTGTAAAGCAGCTCGCAGCAAAATTTCAAAACATTTGTGTGGTTGGTGACGATGCACAATCCATTTACGGATTCCGTGGCGCAAACATTCAGAACATACTCAGCTTCGAACGCGATTATCCTGATCTGAATACGTATAAGCTCGAACAGAATTATCGCAGCACGCAGAATCTTGTTAACGCTGCAAATGCAATTATCAAAAACAACCGCGATCAGCTGGAAAAAAATGTCTGGACTTCCAACAAAGAAGGGGAGCTCATTCAAATTCTGAAAGCGCACACTGATAATGAAGAAGGTCAAATTGTTGCACGCAGCATTTTCGATACGAAGATGGATAAGAGCGCGCGCAATCGCGACTTTGCAATCCTGTATCGTACCAATGCACAGAGCAGGTCGATGGAGGAAGCGCTTCGTAAAAAAGGAATTCAGTATCGTATTTTCGGCGGACTTTCTTTCTACCAGCGCAAAGAAGTAAAAGATTTGCTCGCTTATTATCGTTTGGCCATCAACAAGCACGACGAAGAAGCGTTTAAGCGCGTGATCAATTATCCTTCACGTGGAATTGGCGACACATCGCTTGAAAAAATTCTCATTGCAGCACGCGATAACGACATCAGCTTATTTACCGCGTGTGAAAATATTGCTGAGCTGAATCTCGGCATCAACGCCGGCACCACACAACGCATCCAGGATTTTGTAACAATGATCAACAGCTTCAACGCTGTATTGCCTGTGCAGAATGCGTACGATCTCGGAAACCACATTGCCACCACATCAGGATTATTGCGCGAGTTGTATTCCGACAAAACTCCGGAAGGTGTAAGCCGTTACGAAAACGTGCAGGAATTGCTCAATGGTTTAAAAGAATTTTCTGATGCAGATAATATTCCTGCGATCGACCTTAACGAAAACGATCCTGAATTACAGCGTATCGAAGTCGAACGAAAAGCATTGATCCTCGAAGAAGAAAGTGGAATTGCTGCACCATTGCGCACACTCGATCAGTTCATGCAGGACATCGCATTGCTGACCGATTCCGACAAAAAAGAAAACGAAGAAGACATGGATCGTGTTTCACTGATGACGATCCACTCAGCAAAAGGTCTTGAATTTCCCTATGTATTTATCGTCGGCGTAGAAGAAAATCTTTTCCCGAATCCGCTTTCCTTAAACTCCCGTTCCGATCTGGAAGAAGAGCGTCGTTTGTTTTACGTTGCCATCACCCGCGCAGAAATCCGCGCAACAATTACGTATTCTTCTTCACGTTATCGTTGGGGAAATCTCACATCGTGCGAAGCAAGCCGTTTCATCGAAGAGATCGATCAGAAATATATTGAATACGCCAACAGCGCCGCACGTGGTGATGTAGACGCGCTGAACGAGCCAACTTTCGGAATCAGGAAATCATTCCCTGGAAAACAAACATCCGTCGCAGCACCAAAAACCGAAACCGTCCCGCCAAGAAAAAATCTCGTAAAAGCAACAACGCTCACCACCGCGCCGCTCGACAACACACATTTAAAAGATCTGCAGGTAGGAATGACTGTACGCCATGAACGTTTCGGCACCGGGAAAGTAGCAATGCTTGATGGAAAATTTCCAAATACAAAAGCTACTGTTTTATTTGACCAGGGTGGACAGAAACAATTGTTGTTGAAGTTTGCGAAGCTGGAGATTATTGTGTGAAAAAATTCACATGCATAAAGTCATTAGGTGGGTTTCGCAAACCCGCCTGATGATTTCAGAAAATGCCCTTTCAAACTAATGCGCCCGCTTTTAAAGCCTTCGGGATCCGCTACTTTTAGGAATAATGAACACGTAAGAGTTCATCTCCTTTTGCTTTGGTCCTGCGTAATGTCGCACTACATTTGAATAAATACTTTCGTTATGATCAGAACCTTTACGTTCCTCCTTTTCCTGTTGCCATTACTTTCCAACGCGCAAACCAACTGGCAACATTACTTCAACACGACCACCATATTTTGTGTCGCCGATTCAGGAAACGTATTGTGGGCTGGCACTAGCGGACATGTGGTGCGCTACGACAAAACAACCGGCAACACTACTTTCTACGATCCGGCAGGATTTTCGGACGGCTGCTATCCTTACCGCTCAGTGGTGCTCGACAGTACAGGAAATGTATGGGTGGCTGCTACGAGCTACGGTCACGGACTTTTCCGCTACGACGGCACGGGCTGGACAAATTTCAACAACCCGCAATGTAACCTGCCTGTTAATCTCTACGTCGCACCCGACAATAAGCTCTGGTTCGACAACAGCGGATACAAAATGAGTTTCGACGGCACTACATTCGTACAAGAAGGATTTTACACCGGACCAATGGTAATAGATTTTAACGGTGTTGCATGGACGGCCACTTCAAATGGTATCATGGCGGATTCCGGCGCAACTTCCATTTTATACGATACGTCCAACTCTCCGCTGCCAGACGTATACGGTACAGCGATTACATTGGGGCTCGACGGTACGATCTGGTGCGCTATGCAGCAGTTCGACACGCTCAACTTTACGTACTCGTATTTTCTCGCAGGTTTCGATGGCACTTCATGGACGATCTTCGACACTACGAACAGCAATTATCCAACAGCGGCAGGCGGTATTATCAGCATGACCGTTGATACATCAGGCGTGATCTGGCTATGCAGCAACTACAGTAATCTGCTGGTTGCATTCGACGGCACCTCATTTACTACGCAGCAAACACCTTTTACCGCAGCGGCGGGCACGATCTATTGCGACCGTGATAATGTGATGTGGCTGCCTACACACGGAGAAGGGCTGCACTATTTCACTACTGCCTGGCAGACTGCGGATCTTAGCAATGCGCCGTTAACAGGAAATTCTATTCACGCGATGGAAGTGGATGCTGCAGGAAATCTCTGGATCGGGTCCGACGACGTAATCAACAACAGCACCTGGCCGGAAGGCAATGCAAAGTTCGACGGCTCAACGTGGACGACATGGACAAGCTCCGATCCGTATTCGGTTCCAAATAATCATTCGCGCAAAACCGAAACCGATGCGAACGGAAATGTTTGGTGCTTCACGCAGTTCGGCCTTTACCGCTACGCCGCAAATACATGGACGCAGTTTCCCACCGGATGCACTTATCGCGGCGATATCGCGTTCGGGCAGTCCGGCGAAGTATGGATAGGGAATGACAACCCTGGCAGTGGCGTGCGCCTGCTTACCGGTAACACGTTCACCACGGTCTACCCTACTGTCACTTCCAATGTTTTTTCACTTGCGGTGGATCTGAATAATAAGGTTTGGGCCGGCACGCAATGGTCGCTGGAACGTTATGATGGTAACAACATATGGACGACCTACACCTGCAACAATTCTCCTATGCCATGCGGATTCGTGGACGATATCGAAATAGATGTGACCGGAATGTTCTGGATGGCGATCGGTGGTACCCTCGTGCGTTACGACGGAAACAGCAGCTGGCTCGTTTACGATACGAGTAATTCCGACCTTCCCCTGTACCCGGGAATTATGGAAGTCGAGATCGATCCTGCCGGTCAGATCTGGATGGGTTCACTTACGGGACTGTACAAATTCGATGGCACGAACTGGACACATTATTCCACCGCGAATTCGAATTTGCAGGACGACAACGTTACCGCCATCGCAATCGATCCAGGTCGCGCGGGTGTGTGGGCAGGAACTTATTGCGGCGCAGCCTTCATGGTCGACAGCAGCATCATCTCAGGTGTCGGCGATTTACCTGCTGGTATCAACCTGGCACTTTCTGCCTTCCCAAATCCATCACTGGACGCAATGACAGTAAGCTTCACTTTAGCGACGCCGGACATTGTCAGCTGGGAATTATTGGACGTCACCGGAAAAATGGTGCAGCGCGGAATTCCCGTGCAAGGCGTTACCGGTCTAAACCAAATTTCGATTCAGAAAGGTTCTCTTGCGGGCAGCATGTATTTCCTGCGGGTGAATGCCGGTGATGTGAGCGGTAGTGTGCGTGTGATTTTTGAGTGAACATTGCAAAAAAGTCATCAGGTGGGTTTCTCAACGCGTCTGTGATTTCAAAAATGATTCTCACACGCTTCAAACCTAATGCGCACTCTTCCCTGACAACTTGCAAATGCACAATGTCATCAGGCGGGTTTGCGAAACGCAGGTTGTTTGTCTCTGTGAATGATTTAAGCGTTTACAAACGGTTGTTACCGATTGTTGGGAAGGAGTCTGCTTAGGTTTGTGGGATGGAACAAAGAGAATCTTTTGAAGAAAGCGGAATTTATCATGTGTATAATCATGGGAATGGCTTTGAAAATATTTTTAGATCAGATAATAACTATCATCATTTTTTAAGAAAACATGATGAATATATGTCTGAGGTTTGGGATTGTATGGCCTATTGCTTAATGCCCAACCATTTCCATTTACTTGTTAGAATTAAAGAATCAGAAGAAACAACTTCTGATATAAATAAAAAAGTTTCCAGGCAGTTCAGCCACTTCACAAATTCCTATGCGCAAGCTTTCAATAAAAATTGGGGTAGAAAGGGAAGCTTGTTTATCAGAAGTTTTAAAAGGAAAAGAGTTCCGGATGAAGAATATTTAAAAAAACTTGTATGTTACATTCACAATAATCCGGTCAGCCATGGCTTTAAGGACCGGGCTAATGAGTGGGAGTTTTCATCATATAACAGAATAACTAATTTTCCTGACGAGCAACCTAATAAGGAGGTTATTGATCTTTTCGATGACTTGGAGAACTTCCATGTTGTTCATCGTTACATTATAGAAGGGGAGTTCATTTAACATGGGGAGATTTTTAAATTATTTAACCCTCAAAGGGTTGGGAACCCTTTGAGGGTTAAATAATTTAAAAATCCCCCAACTATTATCTCTCTTAATGCGCACTCTTCCCTGACAACTTGCAAATGCAAAAAGTCATCAACCGGTTTGCGAAAACCGCCTGATGACTTTTTATTTTTCCAACTTCTTTCTTTTCCTTTTAATCATTAGGCGGGTTTCGCAAACCCGCCTAATGATTAAAACAAACCTTCCAAAATTAATGCGCCCTCTTCTCCGGCAACGAATAAACACGTCCTTTATTCACCTCTTTCAAATAACTCATCAACG
>JBKJMR010000435.1:0-3735 GCA_046596275.1 Bacteroidia bacterium
TTTCAGTTCCTGCGGATCACAATCTTTTACGAGATAACCGTGCGCCCCGTGTTCAATGAGCTGTGCAATAAAATTTTCATCCTGGTGAACAGATAAGATCAGAATTTTAATTTCCGGGAATGTTTGCAGAACCGCATTCGTTACATCTATTCCTGAAAATTCTTTTTCTCCATCCGGTGGCAAAGAAAGATCGACGAGCAATACATCAGGTAAAGGCTGCATGGTTTTTAATTTATCCACCACCGAATAGCCATTATCAGATTCGAACACAACTTCGATATTTTCCCAATAGACCATGATCGCTTTCATTCCTTCGCGGAACAAAGCCTGATCTTCTACCAACCCGATATTTATTTTTTCTGCCATCATTTTATAATCAAAGTATTGTCAACTAATTTATGAAAATGATTTTAGCTCAATTACAACTTGTATTCCGCCTTCATGTGAATTTTTCATGCTTAAAGTTCCATCCATCGAATGAACACGTGTTTCAATGCTTCGCATGCCGATTCCTTTTTTTGTCAACTCACCCGGTAAACCTTTTCCATTATCACGGTATTCCAGTCGTATAGAATCTTTCTCACGCTGCAAATAAATAGCAATACGATTTGCATTGGCATGACGAATGGTATTGTTGATTAATTCCATACAGATCCTGAATAATCCCAGTTCAATTGCTAAGGGCAAACGCACAAAATTTTCAGTCGCGGCAATTTTTACATGGAGCTGATCGATTTTATTAATTTCCGTTGCTGTTGCTTCAAGTGTTTGTAATAATCCAAAACCTTCCAGCTGCGGCGGCATTAACTCGTGACTGATCCTGCGCATAGAGGCAAGGGCTTTTTCAGTCATTTTTCGGACATTTTGCAATCGCGTGGTAAGCTCTGCATCACGTTCTGAGCTTTGCTGTTCCATTTGCACCAGGTGCATGCGCGTCATGGATAATGCTGCACCAAGCTCATCATGTAAATCGCGGGCAATGCGTTTTCTTTCTTCTTCCTGCACAGCAATGCTTGATTGTAATAATTCGAATTGATGCTGTGCTTTCACCTTTTCTTTTTCAAGCTTCTGCGAGTACAATTTTTTGTTGAACTGTTGATTGAGCAGCAAAACGCCAAGCACGATCAGAAAAATTATTCCGATGAACGGCCAGAGTGCGGTCAGAAAGCCAAGTTCTTCGGTCTTTTCCATAATGCGATGATAAAGCAGGAATACATGATCATTGAAAAAAAGGAATGTAACACCCACGTATTCTGATTTAAATAAACCGGCAGCATACGAGCCATTACATCACTAAAATAAAAAATCAAAAGACTGGAGGAGTAATAAATGAAGAAGCCTGAGTTGATCCAGTTAAGAATTTTTCGTTCAGGGATAATAACTTCCACGGATTGTTTATTAAGTAACAAGATGAAGGTTGACAACGAAAAAATAATAACAAGCACCGATTCGACGGTAAGCGCTTTTGCATTAAAACGAAAAAGCAATTGCAGAGGAAAACAATTATACAATGCAAACAATATAAAGGAGATACACACGATGAGAATTATAGCAGGATTAAGAATCTCTCTTAATACTTCGCGGTAGAATAATGCAATGAGCACAAATCCCACTGCCACATAAATATGTAGCAGTGGCATGTTGTTTATTCCGCACCACCAGGCCATGCCTGAGATTAATTGCATTATTGCAGACAAAAAAAGAAACGAGGAAAATAATTTCAGCGTTTTTCCTGCTTCTTTAAAAATAACGACTGCGTATACTGCTGCAATGAAAACAGGAATGCAGGAAATAATAAGAATTAACTTAACCAATTATTTGCGCTTAGCAACGGTTTGATAATACAAAGGACTTGTTACATCACAGGTTGCAGGGCATGGTAAGTTAAAGTCGTAAACACGTTTATTTCCATCTTCGTCTGTTGGAATCACGTCCTTTCCGTTATCATCTACCGGAACAAGAAACAATCTCACCATAGAACCCTCGTCTTCACTTGAAATGCCCAGGTAAACGCGGACCCGGCTGATATCATTACTTCCTATTTCCGCCTTTTTGCCCATTGCATGTAAAAGATCATCGTGATAGATCTGGAAAGCATACACAGGATTAGTTTCTTTCGAAGCGATTTCAGATATGTACCGTTGAATGCAATCCTGTGCAAGGGCTAGCGGAACAAGATTGGAAGTTTGTAATCCGGGAATGGAAGAATTGCTCATGTTTTAAGTTTTTAATTTTCAACAATTATACTTCCATTTGATATATATACAATGCGTAAGCAGAACTATTTTGTAAAACCAGTTACTATTAGCTGGTAAACAGATATAAATACCTGTTTTTATAATCCGGTATTTTTTAGCCCTGTTTACTCTATTTCATTTTGTTGATTTGGCAACGAACCAGGTTCGTGAATGGTTTTTTAGTTTTCAATGGAATGAATTGAAATTTTTCCGGCAGCATCCAGCAACCCACAAAAGTTTTTTGTTGTTGTAGGCAATATGGCCATAATGGGATTTTCCGTTTCAATCGTGAAGCGTTTCTTTAGCTCATTCGGTAAAATATCATAAACCACGTCACGTTTTCCGCCGGTTGCAACAACTTTATTATCAGGGATAAATTTTACTTTATTCACTTCCATTTCATCTTCTGTGAAACCGGTTACTACATTCATACGGGAGAAATCAGGACGGATAAGCACACATCCCTGGTCGGTGCTCACAATTATACGCAGCTCGGTATCATGATCTGAAGCAGTGACAGAATAAGTAAGGGCATTCAAATTACATGTTTCAGTTTGACCTGTAGATGAGATCCGCATCAAAAAAGTTCCATACGAAATATATAAAAAGTTGTTGCGAAAGATCATTTCAGTCGCTTCCTGTGGCACCAGGCAATAGGCTTTGTTTTCTTCATTGAGACAACCAAAGGAATTTATCAGCGAACCATTTTGGATTTCATAAAATGCAAGCTGCGTAAGATTATTCTCTGTATACAAAACCGCAAGCTTATCATTGCCGCAAATTGCCATTGCTACCAAAGCTTTCGGAAGCCATTTCGGATTCCTGAAAATAATAGCAGTATCATATTTCAGATCGTTACCGAGGACTTTTTGTGAAAGAAAAAATTCTCCCTGCGAATGCAACACAACATACTTGGAAAAATGAGGATCACCAACAACAAGTAATGTAAAATGGTCATATAGTTTTTCATCCCACAAATGATATACGGGAAGAACTTCTTTGTTGCTGCTCCAGAATTCCTCCCAGTTTCCACGTGCTAATCCAAGGCGCACATAGCCATTCCTTTCACTTGTTCCGAAAGTAATAAACTGATTCCGCCATGTGATAGCCGAAAACCAGTTGCTTGCTGTTAATTGGTGCGCTGCAATGGGTCCGTTTAATTTTGTCAGTGATTTTTTGCTGTAGATAAATCGACTTGTATCAGAGGAGAGTAATTTATCGCCCGGAATAAAGTTCCGCAACAACTGAACACCGGATGAGTTTCCGTCTAAGGCTTGTTCACTTGCTATTTCATAGGCAATGCCACGGATGAGTTCTCGCGACTCTTCATTTTGAGTTTTGAAAACCGGGGCAAGCACATTCAAAAAATTTGTTCGTTTAGATTTTGGTGTATAGTTCGTATAGACCGATTGTATTTCTTTTGTGATCGATTCGTCACTATAACCAGCCAGTTCAAAGTATCTTGAGAGACAGTTTTCTGAATGCCCGGAATTGTTCC
>JBKJMR010000479.1:0-4678 GCA_046596275.1 Bacteroidia bacterium
CAACTGCTTCAAGCGTTTTTACTTCTGATGAATTATCAGGACCATAAGAGCTCTTCAGCACAACAGCGCTTGGTGTAAATCGATGATAGGTGGAAATGAATCCGAATTTCAAATAATGATCGGGCGTTGGCATAAAATCAAAATCATGCTTGATACCCAAATCCATGATGCCGGAAGAATAATTCAGCGATGTAAAATCACTATTGCTTTCTGAACTGTACTTGATGCCGAAATTATAATTCGTAAAAATGAGCGCAGTATTTGAAAATACACGATCTGTCCACAAATGATTCCAACGCATAGTAGCTGTTGCATTTCCCCAATCAAGACCGACTTTCTCTTTGTAATTGGGACCATTTTTATAGCTCGCGTAAAATTTATCCTGCCCGAAATAACCGCTGAGATATAAACGGTTTTTATCATCGATGGTATAATTTATCTTGGCATTAAAATCATAAAAATAATAGCCCGCTTTCTGATCCTCCGGCAAAAACGGGTAAACTAACGCATCAATGTATGTGCGTCTTCCTGAAACGAGGAAGGAAGATTTTTTCTTTTTCAATGGTCCTTCCAGCAACAAACGGGAAGAGATAAGTCCGATTCCTGCTTCACCGCCAAACTTTTCCTGGTTGCCATCTTTCATTTGCATTTCAAGCACAGAAGATAAGCGTCCGCCGTAGCGAGCAGGAAAACCACCTTTAGTGAGCTCAACACTTTTTAATGCATCTCCATTGAACAAAGAGAAAAATCCGAATAAGTGATACGCATTATAAACTGTTGCATCATCAAGAATGATAAGGTTCTGATCTGCACCGCCACCGCGCACATACAACCCGCTGTTACCTTCTCCTCCACTCTGCACCCCCGGCATGAGCTGGATCACTTTGAGCACATCTTTCTCTCCTAATAAAGCAGGAATTTGTTTGATCTGCTCAATAGGAATAGAAACCTGGCTCATCTGCGTATTGTCGCTGATCTTTTCATCCTGCGTTGCACTGATCACCACTTCTTCCTGCACCAATGCATCCAGGTCGAAGCTGAGCTGGGTGTCCTTATCCAGGAAAAATTTTCGTGTTTCCTGCTTGTATCCTACAAATGAACAGGTAATAACTACCGTATCGGAAGGCAGGGTCAATGAATAAAATCCGAAATTATTTGTCGCTGTTCCTGAACCGGTTTTAGTATTCACAACTAAAATTCCCGGCAGCGATTCGTGGCTTGATTTCTCATAGACAAATCCGCTGATGGTGAATTTTTGTACCTGTGCGAAAGCGGTGACAGATAAAAAAAGAAACAGCAATAGGATGTTTTTCCTGATCATAAGTTTTTCCATTTAGCCTGAATACACGGGGAAAACATATTCGGATTTGTTAGCAAAAGTAAGTTGGATTAAGCCATCGTAAAACTAAAAATGCAGTCAAATGTTATGAATGTTAGAAAAAAAATGCTCCTTAATTACTATGGCCCGGAAAGGAACTTTTAACGTGAGACGTAAAAAAAACAAAAAAGTTGTCTCCTGCGAATAATAATCCAACTAAATTTTTTGGCTAAAATCTATAAACGAGGTTTACCTCATCCATAATTCCTTTAATGTCATAATCAAAATCCCTTAACCGCATACTGGCATTTGAAACAATTCCGAAAGTGTATGTCGCAAGAAGCGCAGTTTGTAATGAAACCAACCAATGCGAATTAAAGGCACAGCTCATACCCAGCTTCGGGCTTACACCAAGATAAATATTATTTGATTTTTGAGTACCAGATTCAATTACCTCTTTACGCCACCATTGGCCATTACTTTGCTGAATTTCGTAGCTTTTTGCATTGGCGTAAACTAATGAATGATTTCCTAAAGCAATATCCATTGCAGTAAAGGCCATCCAACGCCTGCTGATACGTTTGCGATATTCCATTCCCAGGTTTAGCTGAATCTTCCTCACGTTATGATAATTGGTAAAATAACGGGTCCTTGTAGAATCTGTTACATTCTCAAATGAATGTGCGTCATTCGGATAATAATAACTATTTGAATAGCTATTTGTGGAAGAATTGAATTGGGATTTTATTCCTATGTACATAAGACCCACACGAGAAGAAAACTTGCCGTTTTTAATTACGCGCTTATACATCAAATTCCATTTCATCCCATCAGCAATTGTAGCCCCCTGTAACCAGGAAACCATTGGACCAACATTCAAATACACTTCATCGGGACCGGCAAAAGTGGAATCCGTTATAGAATGCACGTTCTTATAATTATCCCGCGCATTTACTATTGAAAAGCATAAAACAAAAAGCAGTGAAAGTATGAACTTCATAAAGTTAATTTCAATGAAGACGTCAGAATATAGAAAGGTTGTCCAACAATTCTCATCTCCATTTAGCTATTACCTTGCCCTGACTTTTCACTCTTTATTCCAATACCTTTTTTTCTATTTTCATTTCCATTTTGAATTTCGAATTTCCAATTTCTTAATTTCCCTAATTTCCCAATTCCTTATTTTCCTTATTTCCTTATTTCCCTAATTTCCCAATTCCTCAATTTCCTTATTTCCCTAATTTCCCATTTCCTCAATTTCCTTATTTCCTTATTTCCCTAATTTCCCAATTTCCTTATTTCCCTAATTTCCTTATTTCCCTAATTTCCTAATTTCCTCAATTTCCTTATTTCCTCAATTTCCTTATTTCCTCAATTTCCTCAATTTCCTTATTTCCTTAATTTCCTTATTTCCCTTATTTCCTCAATTTCCTTATTTCCCTAATTCCCTATTTCCCTAATTTCCCATTCCCCTAACTTCCCATTTTCCTAATTACCTTTACCGCCAATGCAAAAACTCCTGATCAAAAATATTCGCACACTCGTACAGGCAAGAGAAAATTCGCCCGAAACTGTTGCAGGAAAAGCCATGAATGAATTGCCTTGTATTCATGACGCCTGGCTTGCTGTGGAAGATGGCATCATCGCTGATTTTGGTACAATGGAAGACTGGCCCGGCATTACGGATTGGTCGGGACTCGAAGTGATTGATGCGAATGAAGGAATAGTTTTGCCAGCGTGGTGCGATTCACATACACATTTGGTTTATGCCGCTTCACGCGAAGAAGAATTTTCTGATCGCATTCGCGGACTCAGCTATGAAGAAATTGCTTTGCGTGGCGGTGGAATTTTAAACTCTGCGAATAAATTACGCGCTGCATCGGAAGATGAATTATATGAATCGGCTGCTGCGCGTTTGGATGAAGTAATTTCACTTGGCACCGGGGCGATCGAAATAAAAAGCGGGTATGGATTGGATGTTGAAAGTGAATTGAAAATGCTGCGCGTCATTCGCAGGTTAAAAGAGCGCGGACCAATTGCAGTGAAAGCAACTTTCCTTGGTGCGCACGCTGTTCCGCTCGAATTTAAAAACAACAAAGACGGCTACATCAAATTGCTGATTGACGAATTGATGCCGGCAATTGCAAATGAAAAGCTGGCAGATTATTGCGATATTTTTTGCGAACGAAATTATTTCACTGAAGAAGATTCAATAAAAATTCTCGAAGCCGGAAAAAAACACGGCATGATACCGAAAGTGCATGCAAACCAATTGAGCATTTCAGGTGGCGTGCAGGCGGGCGTGAAAGTCGGCGCAATAAGCGTTGATCATTTAGAATTTCTCGGCGGGGAAGAAATTAATCTGCTGAAAAATTCAAAGACGATGCCGACGCTGCTTCCCGGCGCGCAATTTTTTCTCGGACTTCCATTTCCTCCTGCGAGACAACTGATCGATGCGGGATTGCCGGTAGCGGTGGCGAGCGATTTTAATCCCGGCTCTTGTCCTTCTGGAAACATGAACCAAATGATCAGCCTGCTTTGTATCAATTATAAAATGACACCTGAAGAAGCGATCAATGCAGCCACGATCAATTCCGCTTATGCAATGGGATTAAGTGCAAGTCACGGAAGCATTACACCGGGAAAGAAAGCGAATCTGATCATTACGAAACCGGTTTCTTCGCTGGCGTTTTTGCCTTATGCGTTCGGGAGTAATAGCATCGAAACAGTTATTATAAACGGAACTATTTGTTCGTGAACATTCCGCAGCTCACCTTCACACGTTTTTTAGCGGCCCTGCTGGTTGTGCTGTTTCATTATGGAAAATCAGCGTACCCGTTTAACGAAGGAATGTTGCATCATTTCGTATCGGAAGGTGCTGTTGCTGTAAGCTTCTTTTTTGTGCTTTCCGGATTGGTGCTTGCGCTGGTTTATGAACCGCAGATTGAAAGCGGCGAATTTTCAAAACCAAAATTTTTCACCTACCGTTTTGCACGGATTGCTCCTTTATATTACCTCGCTTTCGCGCTGACATTTGTAGCGTGGATTCCATACCCCGGCCATCACGAAAAAATTTTTCCGAATGTTTTGCAGGCACTGGGAATTCATGCATGGGTACCGGGCTATTCGCTGGATGGAAATTACACCTCGTGGTCGGTGAGCGTGGAATTCTTTTTCTATCTCTGCTTTCCTTTCCTCGTAGTGTTTATGCGCAAACTACCGGTGAGAAAGCTCCTCCTGCTCAGCTTTTTATTTTGGATGGCAAGCCAGGCCGGACATATCTTTTTGAAATCGATTGATAACGGAGAACATTATCGCCTGAGCCAGCTCAACCTGTATCATCCTCTTGCCCTGTTGAGC
>JBKJMR010000437.1:0-9219 GCA_046596275.1 Bacteroidia bacterium
GTTTATTACGCTACTTCTACCTATGAGATTTCAAAGATCATGGGATATGATGCAATTTTTGTTCATATGGTAGATAAATATTTCAAGACCAACCAGGCATGGTGGGTGAGTGAAACGCAGAAGAAAAAAATTATTGATCGCGCTAACCAGGTTTCTTATACGCTGCTCGGCAAAACTGCTGTGAATATTGCCTTTAATGATACGGCAGGAAAACTTCGCACACTTCAATCTGTTAATGCAAAATATACTGTTGTTATTTTCTGGGAACCAAGCTGCGGACATTGCAAAAAAGAAATTCCGATCATTCAGGCGTATTATGATTCGCTTCATGCTGCAGGAATTTCATTTGAAGTTTATGCAATCGTTGCTGATGCATATTCGGAAGGCGGAAAAACAGATATGAAAGGATGGAAAGCATTTGTGAAGGAACATAAATTACCGTGGATAAATGTGGCGGCAAAAAATGCGCAGGAATTAGGCAATTCTAAATATTACTACGATGTACACAGCACGCCAACTGTTTATTTGCTTGATGAAAAGAAAGTAATAATCGGAAAGCGTCTTGATGGTGAAGGATTAAAAGGTTTCTTAAATCATCGCATTGAAGAAGACAAAAAAAAGGTAGCGTCAAAACCGAATTAGCCACTCCCCCATGTCGATTAAAAGATTTTGCCTTACAGCTTTTTGTGTTTTTACAATTGCAGCTTCTTCATACGCTCAGTCATCCGCAAAGTCCGTTGTAAAAAAACCACAGCCGCTTGATCTCAAAGTGCGCATCAACGGTCTCAATAGCGGTGAATGTTTTTTAGGACATCATTACGGCGAAAAAAATTCGATCGTCGACACAGCGAAAGTGGACGCAAATGGCTGGATGCACTTCAGCGATACTGCAGCACTTCCCGGTGGAATTTATTTTGTTGTTCTTCCGAATAAAAAATATTTCGAAGTAATTCTCGCCGACAATCAAAAGTTCATTGTTGAAACAGACACGGCAGATTTAATTCGCATGATGAAAGTTTCCGGCAATAAGGAGAATCAATATTTCTACGAATACCTGAATTATCTTTCCGGTCTGCAAAAAGCAATGGAGCCGATCCAGGCACAGCTGAAAAAAACAAAGAACAAGGATACCATTGCCATGCTTCAGAAAAAATCGGTTGCGATCGACAGCACGGTGAAAGCATACAAGCGTGCTTATTACAAAACAAAACATCCGGAAACATTTATGGCAAGTGTTCTTGCGGCAATGGATGAGCCCGACCAAATTCCATACAGCAAAGCACCTCGTAAAGCAAACGGTAATATTGATTCCACTTACAATTACTGGAATTTCAAAAATCATTACTGGGATGGAATGAATTTTTCCGATGATCGTCTTTTGCGCACGCCTGTGTATGCGAACAAGATGAAATTTTACATGGAGAAATTGACCGCGCCACATCCTGATTCAATTATTAAATCGGCTGACTGGCTGATTGAAAAAACAAAAGCTTCTCCTGAATTATTCAAATACACGCTTTCGAATCTGACGGTTCAATATGAAATGTCGAAGGTGATGGGCTACGATGCGATCTTCGTTCACCTTGTCGATAAATATTACAAAACGAACCAGGCGTATTGGATCAGCGAAGAGCAAAAAACAAAAATCGTCAACCGTTCAAACCAGGTTTCTTACACACTCCTTGGCAAAACTGCGGTGAACCTGATGATGAAAGACACAGCGGGACGTATGCAGATCTTGCAAAGTGTGCAGGCAAAATACACTGTCATCATTTTCTGGGAACCAACTTGTTCGCATTGCAAAAAAGAAATTCCGATGCTCAAAACGTATTACGATTCGTTGCGCGCAGCCGGAGTTTCATTCGAAGTTTACGCGATTCGTTCGGATATGGATTCGGTGAACTGGAAAGCGTTTATCAAGCAGCATAATCTTTCCTGGAAAAATGTTGCCGCAAGAGATCCGCAAGAATTGGCTACGGCAAAATATTATTATGATGTTTACAGCACACCAACGCTTTACCTTGTTGACGAAAAGAAAACGATCTTCGGTAAGCGCCTGGATCTGGACGGACTCCGTAGTGTAATGGCAAGAAAAATTGAGCAGGACAAAAAATCGGCTGCCAAAAAACCTGAATGATGTACCATTTCCCTGCGTTAAGCGTTATTAAATAAAGCCGGATCATGATCAGAATTTTCATCCTTTTTATATTTTCCATTTCGATACTGGCATCTTGTCGTTCGCAGGGCGCGAGCAATAAATATAAAAGCGCCAAAAATCATCCCAGCGAGCAGATTTCCAAAGAGAATAAAAAAGCTGCCAAAAAAGCGCAAAAGGATTTCCTCCACCAACAGAAACATAACAAACAGAATACAATCAAAAAAGGAAACCGCTGGACTAAGAAAAAGAAGAGGTATACATGAAGATTGTTGGGGGTTGGTGGTATAAGGTTGGGGGTTTGTGGTAGAAGTTTGGTAGTGATGATTGATAATCTTTTTGATTTCCCGGTAATTTCAATTAGTAAACTGGTGCATCGTGCATTACCTTCTTTTTCAATTACCCAGTTACCAGATTACCAGATTACTAAATCCCTTTCTCAATCACCCTCCGCCGCAGCGGACACCAAATCACCCTCCGCCGCGGCGGACACTAATCTCTTTCAGGAAAATTCCCTACTTTTGAGGCCTAATTAACTGTTATGAAAAACATCACTCCTCGTCTTATATTTATTACGCTTGCGGTTGTTGCGGCTGCTATTACCCGTTTTCTTCCGCATCCTCCAAACTTCACTGCAATCGGCGGAATGGCATTGTTCGCGGGTGCATTTATTCCTAATCGCATTTTAAGTCTTATTGTTCCGATCTCCGTTATGGTCATCACCGACGCGATCATTGGTTTCCACAATACCGTTTGGGCAGTTTATCTTTCAATCGTCCTCATCACGATGCTTGGCTGGTTAATGCAGGAACGCAAAACAACGGCAAGATTTATCGGAACATCTACAATTGCTTCTTTGTTGTTTTTCTTTATTACAAATGCTGCAATGTGGGTGGTTGGATTCTGGAGCAGCGAAGCATTTTATCCTACAACTTTCGGTGGTTTAGTAACAGCAATTGAAATGGGAATTCCTTTCTATTCTTACAACTTCCTTATCAGCCAATTCGTTTACGGCGGAATTCTTTTCGGATTATTCTACACCGTAAAAGTGTGGAAGCCTGCACTGGTAAAAGTGAAAAAATAATAGTAGCACATAATAAATCAGAAAGCGTCTCTAACCCGGACGCTTTTTTTGTGGATTTTCTATTTTTACTTTTTTATTGTTCGCCGGTATCTCGGTGGCAATACATTCTTTATCTTTCAAATTCGAAACTTTTTATCCGTAACTATTATGGCAAGAAAACATCCGAAAGCTTTACCGTTTTTATTCCTCTCCGAAATGTGGGAACGGTTTGGATTCTATCTCATGCTCGGGATATTTTTCCTTTACATGACAGACACCCAAAAAGGTGGTTTGGCGATGGATAAAAAAGAAGCGTCTGATATTTTCGGAACATACATCGCGCTTGTGTATCTCACACCGTTCATCGGAGGTTTGCTTGCAGATAGAATCCTTGGTTACAGGTTGTCGATTACCATCGGCGGAATTTTAATGGGAATCGGTTATTGCGGATTGGCATTGCCGGGCTCTACTGCATTTTACACTTCGCTTCTTATTATTTGCATTGGTAATGGTTTTTTCAAGCCTAATATTTCCACGCTGCTCGGGAATGTTTACAACGATGAAAAATACAAACCGCTGAAAGATGCGGGCTACAATATTTTTTACATGGGCATTAATATCGGCGCGTTCATTTGTAATTTCTTTGGTTCGTACCTGCGCAACACGTTCAGCTGGGGCGCCGCATTTACTGCAGCAGGAATCGGAATGTTCATCGGCGTAATTATTTTCTGGATTGGCCAGAAACATTACAAGCATGCTGATGTGCGCAAGGAAACAAAAGCTGAAGACATGCCGGTGTCAAAAATTTTAGGAATGACACTTCTCCCAGCTTTGATCGCGGGATGGATCGGCTGGTCGCTGCCGGGTAATATTTTCGGAAGCGATAGCACAGATGCATTTATTTTCGGCGCGTTGCCTGTTGCCGGTTATTACGTAACAATTATGGTTCGTTCCAACAAAGAAGATAAACGACCGATCCAGGCATTGCTCGCTGTGTTTGCCGTCGCAATTATTTTCTGGGCGATCTTCAAACAAAACGGAACAGCGTTAACCACATGGGCTGAAAGTTATTCCGACAGAGAAGTTCCTGCTGCATTGGTAAAACCTGCGAAAGCGCTGGGCATGGTGCAGGAAGTTACGTATGCAAAAGATTCTGTGCCGCTGGCGGATGAGCAATTCCGTTTTGCGCGTGATGCAAATGATAAGGCGCTCAAAACATGGGATTATCCGTTGTACTTTAAAAATATTGAACCGTATAAATTACCGGCAGAAGGACAGAAAGTGACGCTCGTTTCCACAGAGCTGATGCAATCGATCAACCCGTTTTGGGTAATTGTGCTGACACCGCTCCTGGTTTTATTCTGGGGTTATCTTAAGCGGCGCGGAAAAGAACCGACCACGCCATACAAAATTTTCTACGGTTTAGCGATCACTGCATTATCCACCCTGGTGATGGTTGCTGCAACGTATGCCTGTCACAACGGTATGGAAAAAAGTTCGCTGTGGTGGCTTATCGGTTGTTACGGCGTGATCACCGTGGGAGAATTATGTTTAAGTCCGATGGCGTTATCGCTCGTCTCCAAACTTTCACCGCCACGCTTAACTGGTTTAATGATGGGTGGATGGTTCCTCTCCACCTCCATCGGAAATAAAATGAGCGGCGTGCTTGCAGGGTTGTGGGATGGCTATGAAAACAAAGCGAATTTCTTCCTTGTGAATTGTGTGCTCGCAACGATCACCGCGATCATTATTTTTATGATGATCAAATGGTTGAATCGGATTATGAAGGATCATGGCGTGTAATTCTGCTTTGTCGCCTTTGATACATCGCTATGCTGTTTGTCGCCTTCGATACATTTTCGCTATTTATCATTGACTTAAAAATGAAAAATCTCAAGCGAAAACACTCAGTCTGACAAGACAATCTCTCTCTTGTCAGACTGAGTGATTTTCGAAGGAAATGCAATTGGAAACAAAAATATATAATTCGAAAATTGTATCGAAGGCGACAAAGCAGAAGTCTGACAAGACAATCTCTCTTTTAATGATTATACGATCAGAGCTATAAGCGATTAAAAAAAATTATGAGGTACCTGTTATTTTCAATTCTTGCTTTATTGTCATTGGGAAGTTGCGATAGTGATGGCCAGGATATTGACATTACTGAAAATACAGGAGATAGTATTCCAAAGCATTCAAGCAACAACTCTTTACTTTGTTTTAATGGATTGGATACTTCCAATGTCGATCAAACAACTGGCTGCACAGCAGGAATTTATAAGCTGATCAACGATAAACATGTAATTTTTATTAATCCGGATTTCCCTGTGCAATTTGACAGTTGTTATTCCATAAACATTGACAGTTTAAATGGAAAACATTTAGCACAGCTTATTATTTTTGACAATAAAGATGCGCACCTGGGTAATTTTTGTACAGACGTTTTTACAACTAACAGTCCAAAACCCACCCGGCAATTATCAGCTCAAAGTGGAAGTATGCTGGTAGCATTTAGTAATCCGGTGCAACTTTATGGTAATGAAACCTATCATATGAATGTGCTGATAAAGCATCTTATTTTCATAGATTACAAGACAGGCGAAAAAATTGAAATAAAGAATGAATTGATTTGGAAAGTTCTGAATACAGGGACACCTGGTTAAAAAATACTCCGCGCCTACCTTCACGCCCTGCATCTTCGCGTTAAAAAGATCGCAATAAAAATTTCTATTCGCGACCAACAAAAAATATCTGATTCCATTCGCATTTTCATGAAGGGGACGCGAGGCATCGCGTCTCTACAATAAAATCAAATCTTACTTGCGCATTCTTCTCTTAACCTAATCAATCTCCCACTCACGAGATCACCCAGTCACTAAATCACCCGCAAGGAAATTTCCCTCCCCTAAAACCGTTTCAACTCCCCCCACTCAAAATAATACTCCGTCGATTCCAACCCTCCTCCCACTCCCGATTTATACCACGGAGAAATATTTTTATCATTATCATTACGCAATACATGAACCTGCTGCGCGGGCATATAGCTCTGTGCAATCATAAAGAGCTTCGCGCCCGACTTATCATTCACCAGCACATCAACAATCAGCACGGCGTGACCGGGAGAACCTCCGCGGATAAATACATCGCCGGGCTTCATCGAATCAAGCGGAATCGTTTTCATTTCGCGGCTCAATGACAATGTTCCGGCGTAATTAAAAATATCATTCATGTAAATGCGGAATGTTCTGTGATCGGAAATGTTTCCATACTTTTTTCCCGAATACACAATAGAAGTTTTATTTCCATTTACAGCCACCCGTTTTCCTTTCACCCAACCCGCATAATCCAGGCGATCTCCGCTGGTGTAATTGAACGCGATCTTTTCAAACTGTTTTGTCGCGAATAAATATTCGGCACGCAAACGCATCACCGCATCCGCACACTGCTGCAGATCTTTCGTTCCGACATCTATATTGATCACAGCAGCCTGCGCGCCCTGGTTGCTTTTTAATTCTCCGTTATACAATTGCACCTGTGTTCCTTCAGGAAACAATGGCAAACCACGCAACCATTCACCGAATGATCCACTCACATTTTCATACCGTGAATAACCTTCCGGAATTTCAAAACGTGAGCAAATGGTAGCTTGTGGATTATATTTCGTTGAATCCATCCAGCGGTATTGAAAGCGACAATTACCGCAGGAAGAATCTCTGACCAAAACTATTTCATCATCATCTTTCTCATCCGCCATCACCGACCGCGCATCATTACAAGCAAAACAGATAAAAGCGAAAACGGGAAGAAAAAAAATCCTGATCATAGGAAAAGGGATGTACGAATTACGATGTACGTCCGCCGCGGCGGATACGATTTAAAATTTCAGAGAAGGTGAATATTAAATTCAATGCTTCACTTTTTTCCACCAACTATTCCACGACCACCAACGACCAACTTTTCCAATACCACCAACCTTTTACTTACCACTCCTGAGTCTGCCGAAGGACCACCAACTACTTTTTGTTTTTATCATACTCCGCCTGCTGCTGCTGAACATACGGCACCGAGGTTTCATAATTGTAAGTTTGCTCAGAAATCTGCACACCGTCTTTGAAATAATACGTTCCGAAATTGTACGATTTCTTCTGGTATTTCCAGCCTTTGTCTCCGACAATTACAACTTTGGTTTCGATCGTTGTTCCTTCTTCTGTAGAAGTTGACAATGTTACGCCTAACGGATATTTTTTGACCAGCTCGCCGATGTATTCATCCTTATTTGCCGGGTTGGTCGGATCTTTTACCGTAGTAACCGCTTTCGGATTTAGTGCATCATCACATTTTTGAATCTGCGTTTTCGGTAAAAGCTCAAATGGTTTTTCAGTCAACGCCTGCGTGTAAGTTGCTTTTGCACCTTTGTAATCTTTTGCTGCGAATTTTTTATCCGCCTGCGCCATTAACGCATCGTATTTTTTCTGCTTATCTGCAGCGAACTTCTGATCGTCGAGGATACGTTTGATCTCTGCTAATTTATCTTTTGGATATTGATCAGCAGGTTTTTGTGTTGTTGCAGTGGTGAACACTTTTTTCGCTTCAGGATAATTCTGTGCAGTGAATAAGCTATCACCCTGTGCGATCAATGAACGGTAAGCCCTGTCTTTCGAACTTGCAGCAAGCAACTTTGAAATTTCATCCAGCTTTTGTTTCGGATAAGCTTCAGCAGGTTTCAAATCGCGCGCTGTGGTGAAAGCAGACTGAGCTGTTTCAAGATCGTTGGATGTCATTGCAGAATCTCCGCGGGCAACAGCCTTTTTATATTTTCCTTCGAGGCTGAGTGAAGCATTGATCATCTCATCGCATTCTTTCATACGATCTTTCGGATACGATTCAGCAGGTTTCACATTCGATGCTTCCTGGTATTTTGCTTTTGCGCCTTCCCAGTTTTTTCCGGTGAATAAAGCATCAGCAGCTGTGATGATGGTTGTGTATTGCTTATCAATTCCCACAGCAGCTAAATTATCGTCGCATGCTTTGATCTGGTCTTTCGGATATTGTTCTGCTGAACGCATTGCAAGCGCTTCATTGTATTTCAATTTCGCTCCCGGCCAGTCGTTTAATTTAAACTTCGCGTCGGCAGCAGCAATAACATCGTTGTATGCTTTGTCTTTCGCGTTCGCCAATGCATCATCACACGCTTTGATCTTGTCTTTCGGATATTGCTCAGCAGGTTTTACGGCAGAAGCCTGCACGTAAATTGCTTTCGCACCATTCCAGTCTTTCACTGCAAACTTTGTATCCGCTTGTTTAACGAGATCATTGTATTGCTTATCGATACCTGCTGTTGCAAGATTATCATCACAAAGTTTGATTCGATCTTTCGGATATTGCTCTTCTGCTTTAACTGCAGAGGCTTGCGTATAAAATCCTTTTGCGGCCGACCAGTTTTTCAAATCATAAGCAGCATCACCCTGCTTAACAAAATCGTTGTATTTTTTATCAGCGCCGGCTTTAGCAAGATTATCATCGCAAAGTTTGATCCGGTCTTTCGGGTATTGCTCAGTTGCTTTTAATCCGGAAGCTTCTGCATATTTTGCTTTCGCACCCGCCCAGTCTGACGCATCAAACTTTGCATCAGCCGCGGCAATTGCATCTGTGTATGCTTTTTCTTTTGCGGCCGCGCCCATCTGATCGTCGCATAATTTCATGCGGTCTTTCGGGTATTGCTCTGTTGGTTTTAAGCCGGAAGCTTCTGCATATTTAGTACGCGCGCCGGTGAAATCTTTTGCATCAAACTTTGTATCAGCCGCAGCAATTGCATCGGTGTAAGATTTGTCTTTTGCAATTGCATCGTCGCAGGCTTTAATGCGTTGGGGCGGATAAACCTCTGCGGTTTTTAAAGCACCGGCCTGCGTGTAAATAAGTTTTGCTCCTGCGTAATCTTTCGCAGCGAACTTTTCATCGGCTTGTTTGATCAAATCTTTGTACTGCGCATCCACAACTGCAT
>JBKJMR010000503.1:0-2557 GCA_046596275.1 Bacteroidia bacterium
TAATGCTGTCATCGCGATAATAAGCAGAAAGAAAATCCTGCGGTTTTAATTGCAATCCGAGCGCCAGCTGAATGGCTTCGTGCCCTCGGGAAGTTGCATGTACATATTTGGAAGTAACCTCGCGATTCGCCTCATAAATTTCCGTCATGGCTTTCGCCGTACACATCAGCCCGAAAGCTTTTAATGCCACAGAAACGGGAACCGCACCGGCCTTTTTTTGTTCAGTCACAGAAGCGGACATATCAAGGATTTCAATGGTTTTAAGGGGTAAACGAAGATACGGAATTACCGATTACGGGATTACCAATTACCAATGAATTCGGGGTTTCTTGCTTAAGTGTAACTTTCAGAAACTTTATCATTATAGGTATTATGAAAACTTATTGGCTGATTGTCAATATCATTTTACAAATTCCGCTGTATTCACAAATAGCTGAACAGAATGATACCGTCCGCATTTATAAAAAACAGGCAGGAATGCCTTTCAGGAAGTATTACCAATTGTGGTTTGAAAGTAAATATTCAAGGGCGTCATTTTCCTATCAACTGAAAAACCACCAAGACAGCCTTATTGTTCATGATACTGCAGCTAAATATTACATGGTCTATGATTTGAACAATCGTCTGATTTTTGAAGGTAGAAAAGAAACTTCAGGAACATCATTGACCGGCAAGGTGCGGTTTTATTATCCAACCGGGAATATCAAACGCATTGAATATTGGATTGGGGCCGCCTATGCAAAGATTCTTGCGCGAATGAATATTGTTTTTTCGATGGAATGGTTCCTGACAGCAACTGGACTTATTATAGAAAAGACGGCACCATATCACACCAAACAGAATTTATTTTCCAGGGAAGCTGTGAAAAAAGACGAGCAACGATCGGACGTAAAATAATCAGATATCGTCACGATGGTTCAAAGTGCAGAACAAGATTCAGAAAGTGTCATTTCCTTTGAGATTCTGATCTACCTATTGGTAATTAGTAATTTGTCATTCCGGAATCGATAATTATTTATGATTCAGGTTTGATTGAAATATTTATTTTCCTTTATTCACCAACGGCTTCACCCGTGTTCCAATCAGCTCAATCGCTTTCAATAATTTTTCATGTTTCAAACCCGCGGTATCCATTTGAAAAGTAAATCTTGAAATACCACCGAGCGCTTCACTGTGTCGCAATATTTTTTCTGCCACTTCTTCCGGGTTTCCAATGACGTATGCGCCTTCTTTTCCTCTTTGCGCATCGAAACGGGCTCGCGTCATTGGAGGCCAGCCGCGTTCTTTTCCGAGTCGCGTCATATTTTCAGAATGGCCGGGGAAAAAATCTTCGATTGCTTGTTCGGTTGTTTCAGCAACATATCCCATAGAATGCAATCCGACTTTTAATTGTTCCGGTGCAAACCCAGCTTCTTTTCCTGCTTTCCTGTAGAGGTCAACAAGCGGAGCAAATCGTGCTGTTTCGCCACCGATCACAGCAACCATTAATGGTAATCCTAATTTTCCTGCGCGCATAAATGATGCTGGTGTTCCGCCAACGCCTAACCAAACCGGCAGCTCTTCCTGGAATGGTCGCGGATAAATTGATTGTTCAATAAGTACAGGACGAAATTTTCCTGACCATGTAACTGTTTCTTTTTTTCTTATCTGCAATAACAGGTCTAATTTCTCAGAAAATAATTCGTCGTAATCATCAAGATCAAAACCGAAAAGAGGAAAGGCTTCTATTGATGAACCGCGTCCTACTACAATCTCTGCGCGACCGCGTGAAATTAAATCAAGCGTAGCAAAGTTTTGAAAAACTCTTACCGGATCAGCCGCGCTTAAAACTGTTACTGCGCTTGTAAGACGGATATTTTTTGTGCGTGCGGCCGCTGCAGCAAGAATAACCGCAGGTGAAGAATCAAGATATTCAACGCGATGATGTTCGCCGATACCGAATACATCGTGGCCGCAACGATCTGCAAATTCTATGCGTTCTAAAAGCTGTTCAATTGCATCCGCGCTGCTCATTGTGGGAACGCCATTCTTTAACATCGCGGATGCAAAACTATCTATTCCGATTTCCATACAATTTTAAAAGCTATGACGCGTTATCCTCCTTCATAAATGCTTAAACGGTTTTTCACCGCATTTAATTCTTCCTGCAAGCTGGTTACACGTTGTAATAAATGACAAATGGTTTCTATTCCTTCCAGGTTTATATCCAATTCATAATGCCACCGAATCATTTTCTCCAGCTCGCTGATCTGTTCTTTAAAAACATATCGTGTTTCTTCAACGATGGTCACTTTTATCAAGCCAAACTCGAGCAAAGAATCGATAAACGTTGATTCAACATCATGATGCTTGATGATCTCTTGTAACGGAATTAAATCTTCAGTTTCCATGCTTGCTGAGTTTTATTAATTCGCCAAATAATTCTTTCTCTTTTTCACTAAGAATGGTTGGTACTTTTATTTTCCATGTTACGATAAGATCTCCGGATTCACCTTCCTTTTTATAGACAGGAAAACCTTTCCCTTTCAGCTTCATCTTTGAATCGGTTTGTGTTCCC
>JBKJMR010000526.1:0-5072 GCA_046596275.1 Bacteroidia bacterium
CCAGCATGAAGCTTAATGCAGAAGCGGTATAAGCCATTGTATCTGATCCGTGAAGAATCACAAAACCATCATACCGGTTGTAATTTTTCTCGACCAGCTTTGCCAGCTTCACCCAGATATCCGGGTGCATATTGGACGAATCGATCGGATCCTCGAAGGAAAACGTGTCAATCTTGGTTTCAAATTTCCGAAGCTCCGGAACTTCATCCAGCAGTCGCGTAAAATTAAATGGCTTAAGCTGACCGGTAACGGGATCATTGATCATGCCGATGGTGCCGCCTGTATACACCAGGAGTATGCTTGATTTTTTTGCCATAATTCTAAATGCTGAAGATCTTTTTGGAATTTTCGGTGGTGATCAATGCGACCTCTTCTACCGTTATTTTTTTAACTGCAGCAATCGTTTCTGCAACGTAAGTAATATAGCTGCTTTCATTTCTTTTTCCACGGAATGGCACAGGCGCAAGATAAGGCGCGTCGGTTTCCAGCACAAAATGTTCCATGCCGAAATGCTCCACCACTTTATCGATCCCCGATTTTTTGAACGTCACCACACCACCGATGCCCATCATAAATCCGCCAAGGCCGGTCACTTTTTCCGCTTCAGGAATTCCATCCGAAAAACAATGGAAAATCCCTTTCAGTTTTCCTCCGCTTGCCGACTGCTTTTCCTTTACGATCTCATAACATTCATTAAAAGCGCTCCTGGAATGAATGATCACGGGCAAGTCAAGCTTCAAAGCAAGATCAATTTGTTTCGCAAAGATCTCCTGCTGTAGCTGAAGCTGGGTCTTATCCCAAAAAAGGTCAATCCCGATTTCACCAACTGCAACAAACTTCTTTTTGGAATGCCATTCTTCTACGGCTGCGTATTCACGTTCGATTGTCGCAGCGTCAACAGAACACGGATGTAGTCCCATCATCGGGAAACAATTTTTCGGATAAATAGCTGCAAGCTCTACTAGTTCGTTGTGCGTTTCTGTATCAATTGCGGGAAGAAATATCCTGGAAACGCCCTTTTCAATTGCCCTTTTCATCATCATTTCCCTGTCTTCGGCAAATTGAACGGCGTAAAGATGAGCATGCGTATCTGTTAATATCATACTACAAATGTAAAGGTGAATTCGAATTTACCGTCGATTTAGTAACTCACTGATTATCAAGAGGCTTTATTAGGTATTTTTACCTGTTTTAGGGTATTTAAATTCAATAAGCCTTGATTTGTATGGTTACTTGACTACCTTTGTGCCTCAATAACTAAAAAAAAACTCCACACTCATGAAAACATCGATTAAAATTGCAGTTGCTGCTCTTGTTCTAGCTTCTTTCGGATTTGAAGGTTGCAAAAAAGGAGAAAATGATCCTTTCTTATCTCTTTCTTCACGTAAAGCTCGTGTTGCAGGCGAATGGAACGTAACTGCAGGCGAAGGAAGTGATGCAAATTCTTCACCAGCTTCTACAACTACATGGACTTACGACGGTGCTACTTACAAGCAGACTTCAGGAAGCACAACAACAAGCACAGACCTGGTTGTTTCTTACACATTCGAAAAAGACGGAACATACAAAACAGTATCTACTACATCGGCTACTGGTTACAAATATGAGCTTACACAATCAGGAACCTGGAATTTCACAGGCAAAATCGGTGAAGACAAGAACAAAGATCATTTGGTTATGAAAACTCTTGTAAGCACTGAAGTTGAAACTCTCGGAAGCGCTACAACAACAAATACAGAAACTTACACAGGTGATGATGCTCCAACTTCACTTATGTACATTGATCAGTTGAAAAGCAAAGAAATGATTTTCACTTACGACGGAACAACAAACGGTGGCGGAAACAACACTACCACATCTAAAGGTTCTTGGACTTTGACAGCTAAATAAGCTGTTCCAATATTTTCTGAAAGCCGTTCCGTTCATTCGGGACGGCTTTCTTTTTGACATTTGGTTACCTTTAGCTTCTTGAAAAAGATACTGTTCGTACGTTTCAGCTCAATCGGTGATATTGTTTTAACCACACCGGTTATCCGTTGCACTAAACTGCAGCTGAATGCAGAAATTCATTTCCTTACGAAAGAAAGCTTTAAAGGAATTGCCTCTTCCAATCCCTACATCAGCAAAGTCATCACGATCAAATCAAAAGTTGCAGAAGCAAAGCAACTCTTGCTGAATGAAAATTATGATTACGTGATCGACCTTCATCATAACCTGCGCACCATGCAGGTGAAAAGAGTGCTTGGTAAACCTTCATTTTCATTCCCCAAGCTGAACATTCAAAAGTGGCTGCTTGTTAATGCCCATTTAAATTTCCTTCCCAAAGTGCACATCGTTGATCGTTATTTTGAAACGGTTAAAACACTCAATGTAACAAACGATCAAAAAGGACTTGATTATTTTATTCCGGCTGCGGATGAAATAAATATTCAAACGCTTCCTGCAACTCACCGGCAGGGATTTGTTGCATTTACAACAGCAGCCAAATTCGCAACAAAACAATTGCCGGTCGAAAAGATTGTTTCTATTCTGCGCCGGTTAAATCGTCCCGTAGTAATGCTCGGCGGAAAAGAAGATTTTGAACGCGCAGCCTTTGTTGAACAAGAATGCGGTCCATTGATCTTTAATGGTTGCGGAAAATATAATTTAAATCAATCTGCTTCCCTGCTGAAACAATCCGAATTAGTCATAGCACACGACACCGGATTGATGCACATTGCTTCTGCATTTAAAAAGAAAATTTTTTCTGTTTGGGGAAATACCGTTCCTGATTTCGGAATGTATCCGTATTTACCGGGAGAAGGTTCTAAAATTATTGAAGTGAAAAATCTGTATTGCCGTCCGTGTTCCAAGATCGGATTTGCGCAATGCCCGCAGGGACATTTCAGGTGCATGCGTGAAATTGATGAGAAGGAATTTGTGGGTTAGCACGAGACGTGAGACATGAGAAATGAGACAAAAAACATTGTTTTAGAAAAGGTTCTCACGTCTCACATCTCACGTCTCTTATCTCAATATTCCTTATCTTAGCCTATAACATTTCTCCAATGAAAAAATTCTTACTCAGCATTTTCGCGCTATATTCAATCAACGCGTTTTCACAATCAACTTCTTATCAAATTCCTTGTGCGGGAACTTCTTCTCCTGCAATTGAATCGGAAGACTGGAACCCGACGTTAAGTGTGATTGAGCATAACAATCCTGCAATCGACCTTCGCAAAGAAATCAAAGACAGTCTTGCTGCCATTTATCGCACAGGCGAAAGAACTGCTTTTCCGAATGCACAACGTTCTGCTGTAGCTCCAACTGCTCCTGTGGTCGGATCGAATTTTTTAGGAAACGCTTTTAACAACGGAACGCCGAATGATAATGAAATTGCAATCGCGAATAATGGTCATTTGATCTCTGTTCAGAATTCAAATATTTTTCGCCGCAATACAAATACTTCCACGAGTATCGTAACGCAATCACTCGGTTCCTGGTGTTTGGCGCTTTCAAACAACGGAAGCAAATACGATCCGAAAGTAATTTATGATCCGGAAGCAAATCGTTTTATCCTCGTTTGTCTTGCAGGTTATCTTTCCAATAACACAAACATCATTATCGGCTTTTCAAGAACGGATTCTGCAAATGGTCTATACAATTTGTATTCGCTTCCGGGAAATCCATTCAACGATACGCTGTGGAGCGATTACCCGATGATGGCTGTGAATCAGAATGAACTTTTTTTAACTGTGAATTTGCTTCACGACAATCAATCCTGGCAAACCGGTTTTGTGCAAACTGTTATCTGGCAGCTGAACAAATGGAACGGTTATGCAGGTGTTGCATTAAATACAGAATTACACAGCAATATTAATTTCGGCGGTCGCCCGGTAAGAAATCTTTGTCCTGTAGAAGCAGGCGGCTATCCCGATGCAGGTCCGTCAATGTATTTTCTTTCCGACAGAAATCTTGCTGCATCTAACGACACTGTTTTCCTCGTGCAAATTTCTGATACAGCAAATGCAGTTGGCAATTCGGTGAGTGTAACTGCGCTTACTTCAGGCACAAGCTATTTCATGCCACCGAATGCAAGACAGCCCGGCACTTATGGAAACATGGCCACGAACGATGCAAGGATCCTCGGCGCATTTATTAATAATGATGTGATACAATTTGTAAATAATACAATGGATACATCCACAGGAAACTGCGCCGTGTATTATGGAAAAATTACAAATGTGTCTACCACACCAACACTTACCGGCTCGATTTATGGTGATCTGTCGCTTGAATTCGCGTATCCGAATATTGCATGGGTCGGACAAGGCACGGATAATACCGCGATCATTTCTTTCCTGCATTCCGACAGCGCAACATTCCCCGGAAATTCTGCGATCGTTGTAGATAACAGTGGTGCGTTTTCACCTCGAACTGTGATCAAAGCAGGACAAGGTTATATCGATGTGCTGAACGGCGATGAGCGCTGGGGAGATTACACCGGCATTCAACGCAAATATGATCTTGGCGGAACGTGTTGGGTAAATGGCATGTTCGGATTACCTAATCATTACCATGCAACCTGGGTGGCAGAGATCGGCGTGACTTCTGATGTAAGCGTTCAGCCTGTCAATGAAGTTGCAACTGAAATTTCTGCTTTTCCGAATCCTTTTATCAACTCGTTCAGCATTGTTTTTACCAATGAAAAAACACAGCGTGTGAAATTTGCGTTGTATGATATGAGCGGTCGTCAGGTGCAAGTATTGCTTGATGATAAAGTTGGCGAAGGAAAAGTGCGTTTCGGATTTTCTCCGGCGCCGCTTGCAACAGGAGTTTATTTGTTGCGTGCAGAAGCTGCTGACGGAAGCGTTTTATTTACTGAGCGAATCGTAAAGGAATAAAAAAACTAAATTGCTCAGCGTTTCAAATACTAATTTCCTATAAACGTTTAGCGGCACATCACATCCGAGTGAGCGAAAGGTCTTCGTGCATCAATCACCCAGTCACCATCCCGATCTTTTATCGGGACAGTCACTAAATCCTTTCAGAGCTGAATTGCTCAGCGTTTCAAATACTAATTTCCTATAAAC
>JBKJMR010000534.1:0-5986 GCA_046596275.1 Bacteroidia bacterium
GTGCTTGAGGCGAATATTGCAGCGCTGAAAAATGAGTTTGAATCAGTGCAAGAGGAACTCAGCATTTTAAAATCGACTGAAAAACTAAACACCAGCCTCAAGATTTCAAATGAGGCAAAAAGAAAATAAACTATGAAAAACGAACCTGCTGAATGGCAGCTGTTATTATATATAGCCGGCCAAACACCCAAGTCTATAAAGGCATTACAGAATATTAAAAAATATGCTGAAGTGCATTTGAAAGGAAAATATTCAATAGAGATCATCGACTTGCTTGTCAATCCTCAGCTTGCAGTAGGCGATCAGCTACTTGCAGTGCCTACCCTTGTAAGGAAATTCCCGGAGCCGATTCGTAAAATTATCGGTGATCTGTCTAATGAAGAACGTGTGCTTGTCGGACTTAATATTAAACCGCTATTTATAAGCTAATGATATGACAACAGGACGTTATCAGTTTATCTTATTTATTTCGGGAATGTCCGTTAAATCAGTTACAGCTATTGAAAATTTAAAGAATATATGTGATCAGTACCTGAAAGACGATTTTGATTTGCAGATCATTGACATTAGCGTTGAAAGAGAGAAAGCGGTCGAATACCAGATCTTCGCAGTGCCGACATTGATCAGGCTTTCACATGAACCTGTGCGTACGATCCTTGGTGATTTGTCAGATAAAGAAAAAGTATTGAAAATATTAGGTCTCGAATAAAAGAATAAGATCTTGGAAACGATAAAAAATACAGATGAGCTTCTGCACCAAATAGATGAATTAAAAAATCAGCTATTCGAAGCCAACACGATAATCGATGCCATTAAAGAAGGAGCGATTGATGCGCTTGTGCTCAATAAAGGAGGCAAGCCAAATATCTATTCGCTTGAAAGTGCTGATTATACGTACAGGATTCTCATTGAAAAATTCGGTGAAGGTGCGCTCAGCATTTCTGAAGAAGGCTTGATCTTATATTGCAATGAATATTTTTCAAAGCTGATCGACCTTCCTGCAAATAAAATTATCGGAACTTATTTTAATTCTTACGTTGATTCTGTCGGACAATTTCAGCAATTAAAAGCCGACCTCATTCACGGTCCGAGCAAAGGTGAAATTGTTTTAAATGTAAATGGTAAAAAGCTCCCGATCTATTTATCGCTCACCAGTCTGCAGCCAATGGTTTCAGGAATCGGGATCGTAGTAACTGATCTGCGCGAAAAAAGAAAGCAGGAAGAAGCGTTGGTTTCTTACCAGCAAAAACTGGAAATGAAAGTGAATGAGCTTAACCAGACAAACATCAATCTGGAACAATTCATCCATGTTATTTCGCACGACATAAAAGAGCCGTTGCGGAAAATCGTTGCTTATAGTTCGCAATTGGAAGCTATTAAAGCCGGGTCGATAGAAGATAACAAGCTGAGTAATCTGAATGTGATTCGCAATTCGGCGTTGAGATTAAATTCTCTCGTTGATGATCTTGTAAAATATGCAAGCAGCACATCGCACATCGAATCGGAAGAAGTGAATTTGAATGCCGCGATAAAAGAAGTAACAGAAGACCTGGAATTGTTGATCACTGAAAATGCAGCAATTCTAACAGTTAGTCGGTTGCCGGTTATGAAAGTGGCACGCGTACAAATGAGGCAGCTTTTTGCCAATCTTATTGCCAATGCAATTAAATACAGGAAGAAAGATGTTGCACCGGAACTAAGTATTACTTCAGAAATAACGGATTGTGTTGACGTTCATGTCCCGAATAAAAAGTTTTATAAAATAAGTGTGCAGGATAATGGAATTGGTATTGATGAAACGTACACAAATAAAATCTTCACCATTTTTGCACGACTTCATATGCCTGATGAATATTCAGGGAATGGAATCGGTTTAGCGATCTGCAAAAAAATCATGGAAAATCATTCGGGAAAAATTACAGTTGAAAGCTCAGATCAGGGAAGCGTTTTTCACTTATTTTTCCCGGTTAATACAAATAAAGATGATAAATAAAGCATTGAGGAATTTGCATATAATTATTGTGGAGGATGACGTGGACGATGGAGAGTTTATGCTCAAAAGTTTCGTAAAGCATCCCGCCTTTTCAAAAGTGCAATGGGCGAAAAACGGGAAAGCCTTATTGGAAATGCTAAGAGGTAGCGAGAAAAGTCCGGATTTAATATTGACCGACATCAACATGCCCATCATCAACGGCATTGAAACGATTGAAGAACTAACGCGCGACCCGAAGCTGAGGAGCATACCGATATTTGCATGCTCTTCCACAGTGAACCCGGCTTACAAGAAAAAGTGTATGGCGCTCGGAACAAAAGCATTTCTTACAAAGCCGTTTGATTTGTTTGAATACGATCTTTTCCCCAACAAGATCATTTCGGCGCTCGGATAAGCTGGTTTATCTACAGTTTGTGGACATATTGGTAAAAGTTTAAGGAAGGAAAGCCGTACCTTAGCATACTTAACTATTTTTCTCCTCTTTGAATTTTCCCAACTACCAGGCCTCACCAGATGAAAAGCGAAACTGAACCTACCAAGATTCTTAAAAATCATTACATCCCTACGGCAGAGTTTTACAGTCAGATACTTGACAGCCTTCAGGATTATTCTGTTTTCTCCGTAGATAAAGAGTTGCATATTAATAGCTGGAGTGCCGGCTCAGTAAATATTTTCGGCTACGAAACGGAAGAAGTAATTGGAAAACATTTCGACATCATTTTTACCGATGAAGATAAGATCAATGGAATTCCGCAAAGTGAAATTGACGCTGCTTTAAAACACGGAAGAGCTACCGATAACAGGTGGCACATTACCAAAGATGGCAGTATGTTTTATGCCTATGGTTTGGTTTTTCCATTCACAGGCGTTGATGGAGAGCTGCTCGGGTACGTGAAGATCCTTCGCGATTTAACTGAACGCAAAAAATCAGAAGACGCAATAAAGAATTATGTGAAAGAGCTGGAAGAGCTCAACACGCATAAAGAAAGTGTGCTTGCAATTCTTTCGCATGATCTGAGAAGTCCGTTAGCCGGAATTATCAGCACCGCAGATTACCTGCGCACCAACTTCGACAAGATGGATCGCGAAGATCTGAAAGAAATGCTCCAGCTGCTGTATACCTCCACAAAAAATGAACTGGCAATGCTGGATTATTTGGTAGAGTGGGCGAGGATCAAATACGCTTCCGAAGTATTCACTCCTGCAAAGATCGAGCTGGTGCATTTTGTTAGCAAAGTGTTTGAAGCGCTGAATGAAACTGCCGCCATCAATGCAATAAATCTTCACAATGAAATAGAGGCAAACACCACCGTTTTCGCTGATGCAAAAATGTTGCTTTCGATCCTGCAGAATATTGTTTCCAATGCAATAAAGCATTCGAATGAGGGTGGAAAGATCACTGTTACATCAAAAGTTAAGGATGATAAAGTGATCATTGAAATAAAAGATACCGGGGTCGGAATGACAAAAGAAATCCAGGAAAAACTTTTTACGCCGCAGTTGACTTCCCTTTCACACGCAAGGAAAGAGGATAAAGGCGCAGGAATAGGCTTATTGCTGGTAAAAGGATTCCTGGAAAAGAACGGCGGAGAAATCTGGGTGGAAAGTGTGGAAGGTTCCGGATCAAGTTTCTATTTTACGTTGCCAATCGATAAAGCAACTGAATCTGCCGTGCTGGATTAATATCAATTCGTTAGAACATAAAAAACTCCGCTCTGTCAGGCGGAGTTTTTTATTTTTAAACTTCAAACTTCGTCCACATTTCAAGTGTCGTTTTAATTTCCGTCAAATGTTTTTGTTTGTTTGGTTCACGCTGTTCTTTTCCTGAAGCCGTATAATAGCGATGCGCAGTAAGAAAGCTGATTTGAAGTTCGTACCATTCCGGCATCGTTTTGTGCAGCGACTGATGCTCCAATTCCTGCTTCAGCCGCAACGAAAGTAATTTGTAATCATCGCGGCCGAGGTAATCAAGATCTGCATCTTTCAGAATACATTCAAGCAGATCAGCAGGCACTGCTTTTAATGCTGTTGCACGAATGAGCCTGCTAATGGTTTCGATCTGCCCAGGCGAATATCCGAATTCAGGCAATGCTCCTTTTGCAATGTTCACCGCTGCTTCTTCATTGTCCGCATATTTTTCGAAGAAGCCGGTGTCATGATAAAGCGCAGCGGTTTTTAATACAAGCAACGTTTCCTGATCAGTAATTCCTTCCAGCGTTGCAATTCGTTCGGTAGCCTGTGTTACATCAAGTGTATGTGCAGCATTATGATAATAGAAATCTGTAGAAAGCTCATTGCGCAACCTGCTGATAATATATTCCGCCGCCGCCTGGTAATCTGCAACCGCCGCCGATTCAGCAAGGAAATACATTTCAATTTCACCTTTGCCTTTTGCATTTACTTTTCCCCTCGGTATGCAACGGAATTCATCCTTCACAAGCTCATATGTCGCCGATGAAATATTGATCTTGCCCGCAACGCCGCTGCTCTCCATACGTGAAGCAGTATTCACCGTATCGCCCCAGATATCGTAAGCGAATTTTTTAATGCCCACAATTCCTGCAACAACAGGTCCGCTGTGAATACCAATGCGAATGTCAAATCCCATTTCCCCTTTTTTCTTTTTCTGGCTGCGTATGAATTCCTGAATTTCCAGCGCAGCATTCACCACATCCACAGCATGCGTTGCTTTCGGAGTAGGAAGTCCGCCCGCCGCCATATACGCATCACCGATCGTTTTGATTTTCTCAATGCCGTATTTCTGGGTGATCTCATCGAATGCAATAAAACATTCATTGATCTCCGTTACCAATTCCACCGCAGTAAGCTTCTGCGACATCGCTGTGAAATCTTTGAAATCGGTAAACATTACCGTCACCATTTCAAAGCTGCGCGCTTTTGCAGAGCCGAATTGTTTGAGCTCTTCTGCCGTTTCAACAGGAAGAATGTTCAGCAGCAATTCATCCGATTTTTTCTTCTCCGCATTAATAGCAAGATTATCACGGCGCTTACGGCGATAGCTGAGCCCGGCAATGATCGCAAGCACAAGCATCAGTCCGAATCCAATGATCAATAGTGTTCGTTGATTTGCTTGTTGCTGGATGACAATATCGTTTTTAAGCAGCTTCTTGTCTTTCTCAACACTTTCAAATTTCGCCTGCATCTCTGCGAGCTTCTGCGATTTTTCAGAGGTGAAAATGGAATCATTGATAGCCACATACAAGCTCAGGAAATGATAGGCGCTGTCGGGATTACCTGCGGCTGAATAAGTTTTCGCCAGGTCCTTATAAACATCACGAACATCAGCGATACTTTTGATCGTATTGAAATGTCCCAGTGCGATGCGTTGATTTTCAAATGCGGCTCCGTACTTTTTTAATTCACGATAGCACGCGCCGGTCTGCCTGTAAAAATTTCCGAGGTAATAAAAATCATTCAGCTCTTCAATATCTTTTTGCATTCCCAGCAAAAGTTGCAGCGATTCATAATGCAAACCTTTATCAGAAATGATTGTGGCACGTGTTAATAATGCAGCACATGCTTCACGTTTTTTTCCCAGGCGCAGGAATAATATTTCACAGCGTTTGTAATGCGTGGCTGCAGAGTCAAACATTTTCAGCTGGTATTCAATATTGCCGATCCCGAAAAGCGCAACAGCGATCTTGAATTCATTATTTGTTTTTTCTGCGAATGAAAGACTGGTTTTATACCATTCCAGCGCCTGTGGATTATACCCCCAGCCGGTGTAAGCATTTCCCATAATGTTGGCAGCATACGCGCACTGAGCATAATTTTTATTTTTCTCATGAATGCGATAAGCAATAAGTGCATTCGAAATTCCTTCGTCATAATCCGAAACATTTACCTGCACCACCGCAAGCTGGAGAAGTGCTTCTGCAATAAGCAAAGAATCTTTCAGCTGACTCGAAAGCTCCACCGCACGATTTGCATGAACAGTTGCAGAATCAATATTCAGCCGGTTATAAACGAAGC